>CAYXJA010000149.1:0-3988 GCA_964465425.1 uncultured Prolixibacteraceae bacterium
CCGATCCTTTTATGAATTCAGCATCAACTGGTGTTAACGGAGGTTTAATCCTTGTCGTTGCCGATGACCCTTCAATGCACTCATCACAGAATGAACAAGACTCCCGTTTCTTTGGAAAATTTGCTATGATACCTGTTTTTGAGCCTTCAAATCAACAAGAAGCATATGATTCGGTTAAACTTGCATTTGAATTATCGGAAAAATACAGCACTCCGGTAATGATGAGAATTACTACACGGCTTTCTCATTCAAGATCAGGCATTATTCAAAATGAGGCTATTGGGCAAAACAAACTTTCCATTCCTGAAGATCCAATGAAGTTTATGCTTCTGCCTGCGTATGCCCGTAAAAAATACCACAGATTGATTGAAGTTCAAAAAGATTTTGAGAATGAATCTGAATTGACAGCACTTAATAAACTTGAGATAAATAAAAAAGGGGCAGTTGGTATTTTAGCTTTCGGCATTGCATATAATTATTTGATGGAGAATATTTCATCAGAAAAAGAAAACTATAACATTCTTAAGATTTGTCAATATCCTTTACCAATTGAAAAGGTAAGAAAGCTTTTTGACAACTCTTCAAAAGTTCTTGTTCTTGAAGAAGGATTCCCTATCTATGAAGAATTGCTTAGAGGATATTTACCAAATAACTCGTCTTTTCCAATAGACGGAAAACTAAATGGAATTGTTCCCCGTGAAGGCGAGTTGAACCCTGATAATGTAGGAGAAGCTCTTGGCAAAAAGGTAAAAGAAATCAAACCGACGCCTTCCATACTTGTGAACAGGCCACCTTCATTATGTCAGGGTTGTAGTCACCGTGACACATTTGATGAATTGAATGCTGCTTTAGGCGGAGCTCAAAAATATCAGGTATTTTCTGATATAGGTTGCTACACTCTGGGAGCATTGCCCCCATATAATGCGGTTAACACCTGTGTCGACATGGGAGCTTCAATAACAATGGCAAAGGGAGCAGCTGATGCAGGATACAGACCTTCAGTTGCTGTAATTGGAGATTCAACATTTACTCATTCAGGAATCACAGGTCTATTGGATGCAGTGAACGACAAATCGGCCGTAACAATAATAATTTCTGACAATTCAACAACAGCAATGACCGGAGGACAGGATTCATCAGGAACAGGTAAGTTAGTAGAAATATGCGCTGGAGTAGGTGTTGAAAAAGAGCACATAAGGGTAATTGAGCCTTTATCCAAATACTTTGAAATGAACGTTACCATAATGAAAGAAGAAATTGCTTATGAAGGCGTTTCTGTTATAATAGCTTCAAGAGAATGCATTCAAACACAATTGCGTAGAAAAAAAGAAGAAAAGAAAAATGATCCTTTGGTAAGAAATTGTAAACACTGATTCAAATGAAAAAAGATATAATATTAGCCGGAGTCGGAGGACAAGGAATTTTATCAATAGCAGCTGTAATAGATTTTGCTTCTTTATCTTTAGGATATAAAGTAAAACAAGCCGAAGTTCATGGAATGAGTCAAAGGGGTGGAGCTGTTCAATCACACTTAAGAATATCGGATCAGGAAATATATTCTGACCTTATAGAACTTGAAAAGGCAGACCTTATAATTTCTGTTGAACCGCTTGAGAGCCTGAGGTATATACCCTATCTTTCTAAAGAAGGTTGGGTGCTTACCAGCAGGGATTGTTTTAAAAACATACCCAATTACCCCGAAGAGTCGATTTTATTTGAAATGATTGAAAATCTTCCAAGAAAAGTATTGGCCAATGCTGAATATATGGCAAAGGAGGCCGGAACAGCCAAGGCTTCAAATATGGTAATGCTTGGTGTTGCTGCTCCATTTCTTGATATTTCTGTTGATGTATTGAAGAAAAGTATTACAGAAATATTTGGAGGGAAAGGAGAAAAAGTAGTAAAAATAAATCTCGACGCATTTGATGCAGGCTTTTCTTGTTCAATGAAAGAATTAAAAAAGTAAAAAAAAGTCCTGACTCCTAAAAAAATCGGAATCAGGACATGAGACTGCTATTGAAAAGTAAAATTAAGGAATCGTGTTAAGTAATCAGTTATATGCTGATTCTCCATGCTCGTATATGTCAAGGCCTTCTTCTTCAACGATAGGTTCAACTCTAATTCCAGCGGTTTTATCAATTATCTTAAAAAGAACAAAAGTTAAAACACCGCTGTAAACCATTACAACAACTACTGCGATTAATTGTATCCATAATTGTTTGAAGTTACCGGCTACTGCACCGCTATAAGCTGCCTGTACTGTTGGTACTGCAAAAATTCCTGTAAACAAAGCTCCTACAATACCTCCTACTCCATGAACTCCGAAAGCATCAAGAGTATCATCGTACCCAATTTTATGTTTAACAAAGCTCACTGAAATATAACATATTACTGAAACTGCAACACCAATTGCCAAAGCTCCTCCAACACCAACAAATCCGGCAGCCGGTGTAATTGCAACAAGACCACCTACAGCACCTGTAGCTATACCAACAGTCGTTGGTGTTCCGTGAAAAATCCACTCTATAAGAGCCCATGTAAGAGCAGCAGTAGCTGCAGCAAGATGTGTTACAAGGAATGCATTTCCAGCAAGACCATCAGCAGCAAGACCACTACCTGCATTAAATCCAAACCATCCAAACCAAAGTAAACCTGCACCTAAAACAACAAACGGTATGTTATGAGGAACTGTAGGCGTTCCGTTCACCCCTCGCCTCTTGCCTATAAGCAAAGCCATAACCAAAGCAGCAATACCTGCATTTATATGAACGACAGTACCTCCGGCAAAATCAAGAGCTCCAAGCTTATATAACCAACCATCAGCTGACCACACCCAGTGCGCAACAGGATTGTACACAATAATTGCCCAAAGAATGATAAATATGAAAAATCCTTTGAATTTTATTCTTTCAGCAAAGGCACCGATAATAAGAGCCGGTGTAATAATAGCAAACATACACTGAAACAGAATAAAGACAATATGCGGTATTCTTTCAGTTGCCTGAGAAATATAATACGGACTGACATCGTCAATTTTTATTCCTTTAAGAAAAGCCCAGTCAAAGCCACCCAAAAAGGGCGCTAAAGAACCTGATGAAGAACCAAAAGACATACTATATCCGAATGAAATCCATTCAACAGTTATTGCTGCAGCAATTATAAAACACTGCATTAAAATATTAAGAATATTTTTTCGTCGAACAAGACCTCCATAAAAGAAAGCAAGACCTGGCAATGTCATTAGAAAAACAAGAGCAGTTGCAACAATCATCCAAGCAGTGTTGCCTGCACTTATAAAAGGCTCAGCTTCTGTTGCTTCCTGAGCCATCAATGGTTTTATACCTGCAAATAGAATAAAAAGAATTCCAAGTATAATTGATTTTGTATATTTCGATTTCATAATACTTACATTTGATTGATTAATAACTATTCTTCTTCACCTTTAATAAAAAGTGACTGGTCTCCTTCCTCTCCTGTTCTTATGCGATAAGCCTTTTCGATGTTGGAAACAAAGATTTTACCATCGCCTATTTCACCAGTTCTTGCATTTACAATAAGGCAGTCGATTGTCTTTTGGACATTCTTTTCGCGAACTATAATAGAAAGCATCGTACGTTCGATAACGCTTGTATCGAAAACACGTCCCCTGTAAACCCTTTCTTGTCGTGATTTACCTTCTCCCCTTACATCCCAGTAAGAAAAAAACTCTATACCAATTTCTTTTAAAGCCTTTTTAACTTCATCGAATTTGGATTTTCTGATAATAGCTTCAATTTTTTTCATTGAGTATATTTTAAATGAATAACTGTCTAAATAATTATGATCCATTTTTATAATGATAACCCTACAACAATAAAGAATCCCTGAGTTGAAGGATTAAGAATTACAGAACCACTTACAGGAATTGAAAATGAATCGGTTAACTTGATTGTTTCAGTTGCTTTTAAGCCTACATTACAAACCATGAATCCTCCGTCAGAAGTATACT
>CAYXJA010000150.1:0-3976 GCA_964465425.1 uncultured Prolixibacteraceae bacterium
TGTAGCATTTTCTTTTCAAGAATAATTTGTCCTTCAGTTTTATGCATTCCCTGAATTTGTTTTTTATTCAAATTAGGAATAAATAAGATAATTATCAATGAATTGAGGTACAAATACTAATAAAAAGATTTATTGAAGAAAATTGAGAAAGTAGATCCGGATTTAACTTTTGTAGTAAAGCTGAAATCGGCACCAAGTGATTGTATAATACCCTTAACAATTGTTAATCCCAAACCAGAGCCTCCATATCCCCGGGTAAATGAACCGTCTCCCTGAACAAAGGGCTCAAATATTTTAGCCTGATCTTTTTCAGAAATACCTATACCAGTATCTGAAATGTAAAACTCAACTGAGTTGAAAGATTTTCTTGCTCCAATTTCAATTGTACCTTCAGAAGTAAATTTATAAGCATTATCGATTATTCTCATAATTGCTTTTTTCAAATAGTATTCATCAGTTTTTATATTGAACTCCTGATCAGTAAGAGAATTTTTAACAAGCTTCAGTTCTTTTTTATTATACTTCAACTGAATTCCATTTACTTCATAAAAGATACTTTCCAGAAGAAAATTAACATTGAAGTATTTAGGAACGGGTTTTATTTGATCCGTTTTAAGGAGCGAAGCATCAAAAATATCATCAATTGTAGAGAGAAGGTACATTGTATTACTTGCCACGAGTTCCTGAAATTGTTTTTTCATTTCCGGTGAAACCCCATCTTCTGTCATCATTTCTGTAAAGCCAACTATTGCATTAAGAGGAGTTCTGATTTCATGTGATATATTTGAAAGAAATTCAGACTTCAATTGATTGCTAGACTCTGCAAGTTTTAGTGTTTCCCGAAGTTTGTGTTCTACAATTCTTCGTTGTGATATTTCAGTTTCAAGACTAGTGTTAAGTTTTTGTAATTCATTAACCCGTTGTACAACCTCCTCTTCAAGGTTTTTATTTAAAAGATTAAGCCGAAGTGTTGCTGCCTGTGAATTTAATCGGATATCCCTGAAAAAGAAGTAAAATGGTAAAATAACAATACAAATTATAGTTATGACAACCAAACTTTCAGAAAAAATTTCGTAGTGTAAAAAGTAGGAAAGTAAAACGTAATCAGCATATATTACGATATAATAAAAAAATAGTTTTTTTAATTGAGTATGTACAGTAAAAGTGATTATAAACAATACGAAATAGAACGTAATAACATTTAGCATTGAGTTAGGTGCTATAACAGCAATTGATACCGACCACAAAAGAGGAAAGAAAGGGAATATTTCGTAAGAACTATCTTTTAACCTGTTAATGAAAATTCCTTTTTTTTCAGGTGGAATTGATGAATTAATTAATACTAAAAAAGAAGCCAGGAAAAATAGGGAATCGAAAAATAAATAATATTCTTGCTTGGTATCATTGAAAAAAACAAAATCCATAATCAGCATGATTGCACTGCTGATTACACATATTAAAGAGAAGAAATCTAATCTTTTTTCGTCTGCCTTTTTGATCTGATTTTTAAGCAAAAGCTGCTCGTCATCAGTCAAATATATCCTTTCTGTCCCAAATCTTTCCTGAATATACCCCATTTTGAATAAATTTCCTTTCTAAAATATTCAAAATGATTGTAGGCTGCAAGATATTAAGCAATTATTTATTGATTGAGATTAATTTACTTAAGTACTTTCCAATTATGTCGAATTCAAGATTAACAACGGTACCTGTTTTAAAGGTATGGAAGTTTGTGTGTTCGTATGTATATGGAATGATTGCAACCTGAAAACTGTTTTCTTTAGAGTTGACTACAGTAAGACTGACACCATTAACTGTAACTGAACCTTTTTCTACAGTCATATAACCCTGAGCAGCTTTTTCCTTGTCAATTTGATATTCAAATGTGTAATACCAGCTTCCATCTGCAGCTTCAACTTTCCTGCATACTGCAGTCTGGTCAACATGCCCCTGGACAATATGTCCATCAAGTCGTCCATTCATCATCATACTTCTTTCAAGGTTTACTTCACTTCCCGGTTCAAGCAAGCCAAGATTGGATTTGATAAGTGTCTCTTTAATAGCAGTAACTGTATAGGTTTTATTTTCCTTGTCTATAGAAACAACTGTAAGACAAACCCCGTTATGCGAGAGGCTCTGATCAATTTTCAACTCATCTGTGAATGAACATGTAAGGGTGAAGTGAACATTCTCCTTGTCTTTTTCTACCAGGATTACTTTCCCGGCTTCTTCAACTATTCCTGAAAACATTTTTCTTTTTTTTAATTCAAATGCGAAAATAATAAGAATTGGTGTAGCACGGTATTTTAAATTTAAAATTTAAAGATATTTGTTAGTTATTAGGATTTCCTGGATAATTTGCATTTGAGGACTTTCTGTATTAAATTGATTTGAAACTTATTAAAATTATTTAATTTTACTGAAAACATAAAATTGGGACGACATGAGAGAGGTGATGTTCTTTTCTGTAGCTGTTGCTGCAATAATATTAGTAATAGGATTTATTTTTTATTGCTTTATAAAAAATCTATTATTCTCTATCTAATCTTTGTTGTTTTGGGAACGACAGGATTGTCTTTTATACTTTCCTTTATTGTAGCCAAATTGGGATATGTCCATTTATTTTGGGTATTACCTATCGTGCTATTAACTGCCTTAACTTTCTTCATATTTATCCGGGTTCAAATCAGGAGACCTTTGGATTTCTTGAAAAAAGATATTGTTGATAAATTGGGTAAGGGAAATTTAGTATCTGGTTTTAATTATGATGTTTTAAAATTGGATAATGAATTCGGTGACATGGCCAAAGCATTAGATGACACCCGTATGAAGTTTAAAGTCTTCAATGGAAGAAATTCATAAAATTGCATCATTTATTAGTATAGCTGCAGCTCAACAAAACGATGCTGCAATTCAGATTTCTTCAGGAGCAAATGAACAGGCCGCCAATACAGAAGAAGTATCATCTACTTTCGAAGAAATAGCTGCAAGAAATCAGCAGAATGCCAGTAATTCAAGGGAAACGGCAGAGATTTCAAAGTTGACAGCTGATGCAATGGTTAAGATGAGGGAAGCTGCTGAAGATAGTATAAATTCTATCTCCAATATAGTGGAAAAGATTAAAGTCATTAATGATATCTCTTTCCAAACCAATCTTCTTGCACTTAATGCCTCTGTTGAAGCTGCAAGAGCCGGAGAACATGGCCTTGGTTTTGCAGTTGTTGCCAATGAAGTAAGGACTCTGGCTGAAAACAGTAAAAAATCAGCAAATGAAATCAGGACTTTGTCGGAAGAAACTATTAAAATGTCAGGTAAAGCAGGGCAAATGGTTGAAATTTTAACTGAAGATATACAAAAGATGTCTGAACTGGTAGAAAGTATTAGCCTTGCAACTATAGAGCAGGCAAGGAGTACAGATCAGATAAATACTGCAATATTTCAACTTAATGATGTAACGCAACAGAACGCCGCTTCTTCAGAAGAATTGGCTTCAAGTGCTGAAGAATTGGCACGTCAGGCTGAAAGCCTAAATGATGCAGTTGCATTTTTCAAGGTGAAATAACTATCATTGCTTCTTGAATAAATCATCAAAGAATTCCTTAAGTGTGGGATTGTCTCCTGAAGTTGCTTTCTTCGGTTTAGATTTTGATGTTTTGTCAAACACAGGACCTTTAAATAAGATATATCTTAATGAAAGGGCAACCTGTCCCTGATACCAGTTTTCGCGACCGTAAAAATTGAAATTAGGCTTATAGTCAAGAGATATATTGAATCTTAAAATAGAAAGCTCAAGACCTGCTATCAGATCTGCTCCAAATGTCTTGTTGTTGTAAGTAGTTGTTGTGATAGTATTCCCGTTAAGTGTTGCAGTATAATTGTTTTCTTCTATCCCTCCACATACACCTGCACCCAAATAAAAGTTAAAACTTTTAGTGATAATATTTTGATGCATTTGTATCATTGCATGAAAGGTATG
>CAYXJA010000151.1:0-3971 GCA_964465425.1 uncultured Prolixibacteraceae bacterium
CACTAAAAGAAACAGCCCCAACAGTTCTGGCAACTCCCATTTCAAAACCCAGTATCCTTGCTGTAAGAATGATCGCCAGAATATTAATTGCAGGACCTGAGTACAGAAAAGCAATAGCCGGACCTAAGCCTGCTCCCCTCTTTTGAATGCTTGAAAATAAAGGCAAGATTGTACAGGAACATACTGCAAGTATTGTACCTGAAACAGCAGCAACAGAATATGAAATCCATTTTTTTGCGTTGGCTCCGAAGTATTTTATTACTGAACCCTGACTTACAAATACTGAAATCACTCCTGCAATAAAAAAGGCAGGTAGCAAACAAAGTACAACATGCTCTCTGGCATACCATTTAACCAAATCAAAAGTTGCTGCAATTGCAGTATTAAACCTGATACTTTCTATTGGCAGAAAAAATGCAACGCCAAAAATCACTGCTATCCAAATCAAAATTTTTATTTCTTTTTTAGTCTCCACTTTAAAAATTTTAAATATTACAATTCTATCTTTTAAGTTGTTCGTATAATAACGAATAATATTTTCAAAAAAAATCACAAGTAAACAATCAAAATGTAATAAAGGCCCACACCAATAAACAACACAGCTATTATCCTTCTGAACCAAAGTTCAAAGTTTTTCATTTTATTATAGAAAACACCAATAGAACTAACTGAGAAGGCAATCAGCCATGCAAAAATTATTACTGGGATACCTGTGGCAATTGCAAAAACAAAAGGCAGATATAATCCTGATGCACTGCTTATTGTCATAGGTATAAGCATCCCGAAATACAATACCCCACTGTAAGGACAAAAAGCAAGTGCAAAAACAATTCCTAATAAAAGTACTTCCCAAAAGCTTTTATGGTTTTTGTTTTCCATTTTTTCAGTCAGCGACCCCAATCCGGGAATTCTGATAAAATTGAAAGCTCCAATCATGAACAATCCAATAATGATAAGCAACGGACCAAGTAACTTTTCTCCCCATTTCTGCAGAAACCCTGAAATTTGCAATTCTTCCGAACCAAAAAAGAAAATCAAACCAATAACAGTATATGTAACTGCACGGCCAAGGGTGTAAATAATCCCATTAAGGAAAACCTTTTTACGACTTTCTATATCTTTACTAATGAAACCAATAGCAGTGATATTGGCAGCTAAAGGGCAAGGGCTGACAGCTGTCATCAGCCCCAATATAAATGCCGTCAATATTGGAAACTGAGAGTTCTCAAGCAAATTCTGCAAGACTTCCATATTGTTATTTTACTTCAAAGATTCTACAGCTGTTTTAATTTTTTCTTTTAACTTTTCCGGTTTCGTAACTGCATACAAAAAGCCGTCATTGGTTAGATCAACCTTTTCGGTTCCCTTCATCACCAATAAAGTCTGGCCGTCAACTCCAATTTTCTTTGCCAGTTCTTCACTATTCTTTTCATCCAGATTTATCGATTTAAGTACAATCTTATCGCCGTATAATTCTTTCAGAGCATCTACTGATACTTTCTCAACAGCCTTGCATGTTTCACAACGCCTTGTATAATGAAAATAATAAGCTGAAACTTCATCTGATGATTTTGTTTGAGAAACAGCTGCCTTATTTGCACAATTAGCTGATTTCGAAGGATTACTACAACATTGTGCCTGAGCAAAATTTATTGAAACCAATGCTATCAAGCTGAATAAAGTGATAAATTTTTTCATATTTGTTATTTTTTCAAGATTAAACTTTTTATTTCTTCCACAGAAGGCACTCTGCCTTTCATAACAACCTTGCCATCAATAACAATCGCAGGTGTTGTCATTACTCCATAGTTCATTATCTCAACAATATCTTCAACCTTAGATACCTGAGCATCTATACCTGTTTCGGCCACAGCTTCACGAGTTGCTTTTTCCAAAGCCTTACATTTGGGGCAACCTGTCCCCAGAACCTTTATATCCATCCCAGCAGGTTTTAAATTTTCAAATTCCATATCTCTTTGTTTTAGTATTTATAAATAACTAATATTGGTATTCGCAAAAAGACGAACAAATTCTTCAAAAAAACTATAACTTCATTAAATCTTTAAAAAGCATTTGTGCTTCTTTCCAATTTTCCTTGTGAATACAATATTTAATTTTTGGTGCTTCAATTTCTCCCTGTATCAATCCTGCATCCTTCAATTCCTTCAAATGTTGTGAAAGTGTTGATTTGGCAATTGGCAGATCTTCACTGAGGTCACCGCTGTAACAACATGACTGCTTTGATAAAAGATCCAGCACGTAAACGCGTACAGGATGGCCTAATGCCTTGGCATATCGGGCTATTTTTTCTTGCTTTTCTGTTATTTTATCTTTTAATTTCATTTCGTAAATTTACGAACAAATATAAATCATTTTATGAAATGAGCACCGTAATCAGATAAAAAATAGAATAAAAAAATATTAATTTGAAAAAAGTTAACTTTATCTGCTATTTAATCAAGCTACTTTATAGGAACATGGACTATACCAAATAGGTACCACATAGGAACCAAATACCATAAGAATTCTCGCTTATGGTATTTGGTTCCTATGTGGTACCTATTTGGTGAGTATTTGGTATTATATAAATATATGAAAAAGACCTGACAGTCAAGAAAAAAAACTGACAGGTCTGTAAAATTTAAAGTGAATATTTTCAATCATTTCTCTATGAGAAACAGATTGCATAAATAATTAAAGAGGTTTTACAGGAACGCAAATGTCGACTATGAATTTGCCATCCTTGGGGTCTTCGGGATACATTTCAAAACAAGGCTTATCGTCGGGCTGGTAGCCACTTGCAGGGAACCATTGTCCATAGACCCAGTCCCAGGCTTCCTGGAATTCACTGCCGTCAAGCTCGAAGCGTGCTACGACATACTTTGCTTCTTCGATTTCCATCTTCCCTACTTCCCCTTCTACCTTTGTTTCGGGCGGAACGGTAATGCAAACGCTCATCCTGAGCTTGTCTTCAATAGTAACATTTGGATCATCGTGATAAATGATCAGCGACCTGAAATCTGTACCGCCAATCAAACTACGGGGTCCTGCCCAGGTAAATAGTTTGTTCCAAATTCTTTCGAACAGTTTTTCGTCACCTTTATACGGGCCAATATGCCTGATGTAGGCAAGAGTCATTTTCGGAAGTAATTTAACTTCCACACTTTTGTTTTGTTTCATTTTAGTCCTCCATTTAATGGTTCTTAATTCAGGACAAAAATATTGAGTAGGCCTGTTATCGTCTTGATGACTATTGCTATCCTGTTGACTTAAATTGCTATCTTGTTGACAAATATTGCGATAATTGAATTTCTTCTGCCGGTATTGAGTGGCCGACATTTTAAAGTAGCTTTTAAAATTTCTTGAGAATATTGATATATCAGAAAACCCACATCTGAAGGCAATCTCTGATATACTTACATTTTTATTGGCAAGGATGAGGATAGCCGACTTTTCAATTCTCACCCTCATAATGAACTGAAATGGGGTTTCGCCTACAATTGAATAAAAAATCCGGTTGAAATGAAATTTTGAAAAGTTGGCAACAGTAGCCAGCTCTTCAAGCGTCATTTGCTTTTCAATATTTGATTCAATATAATCGAAAGTCTTGTTAATGCGAGAGACGTATTCTGCGTGTAAGGCATTGATATCATTCATAATGAATAATTTTAACAGTTTAAGGTTATGATAATAAGTTGTAAAAATAATAAAATTGCAGTCTCTTTTTAAAATAGCAGTTTAACCAAACTTTAGCCTTTAAATTCTTAAATAATCCAAACATATTATAAAAATTGAATTTTTAAATTAATTTTAAAGATCCTCCTTAGTCTAATATGAAAAGCGAGAAAAATTATTGTAAAACAAGAAATATTTTAATTTTGAGAAATTATTAAAGTTTAAAAACTAAAGGAGGCAATATTATGGGAGTAAATTGGATTACTTACGGAGGAAAAAGAATTTTATACGTTGAC
>CAYXJA010000152.1:0-3922 GCA_964465425.1 uncultured Prolixibacteraceae bacterium
CCATCGGTTTCAACAAACTCATCTTTCAACATTGATTCAGTATGGTCAGCATAGTAATCGCAGACCAAAGCACACTTTTCTACTTCACTTATAGATTCACCAATCAGCTTCCCCATCTCAAGAGTTATCAATCGGGCATATTCATTTTTATTAAGGCGTAGGACAGCCGCGGCATTTTTCATTAACTCTGATCTTGATGAAAAAGACCTCTTTTTCCAGCTTTGCCATGAAGTCAGACTTTTTTCAATTATACTTTCAATTGTCGATTCAGACATTTCATCGTATTCAGCGATGATCGTGTTGTTGAAGGGATTAATAGATTCCATATTGTTGTTTTAGGTAGTTAATTTACAAAAAAAGTCTCATTTCAATCCTTATATAAGAATGGAAATGAGACCTTAAAATATTTTAAAGATATTATTGAACAAGAACCTTGCCTGTCATACTTTCAGGAACATTAAGTCCCATAATTGAAAGGATAGTTGGAGCAATATCTGCAAGAACGCCATCATTAATTTTGCCTTCTTTTCTATCAGTTACCCAAATACAAGGAACAGGGTTGAGAGAGTGGGCAGTATTTGGTGATCCGTCTTCGTTAATTGCATTATCTGCATTGCCGTGGTCAGCAATGATTATAACATCATAACCACCTTCCTTGGCAGCAGTTACAACATCTTTAACACACTCATCGACAGCTTTGACAGCTTTGTATATAGCTTCATAGACACCTGTATGGCCAACCATATCACCATTGGCAAAATTAAGACAAACGAAATCAGCTGTTTTATTTTTAAGTTCCGGGACAATAGCATCCCTGACATCATAAGCACTCATTTCAGGCTTAAGGTCGTAGGTAGCAACTTTAGGAGAAGGGCATAAGATTCTTTTTTCTCCGGGGAATTCTTTCTCGCGTCCACCTGAAAAGAAAAAAGTTACGTGAGCATATTTTTCAGTTTCAGCAATTCTGATTTGCTTCAGGCCATTGTTTGAAACTACTTCCCCGAGAGTGTTTGTTACATTATCTTTATTGAAAATTACATTTATTCCCTTGAAGTCGGCTTTATATTCAGTCATGGTATACCATTGAAGGTCCATAGTTTTCATTCCGAAATCCGGCAAATCTTGTTGTGTAAATGCAATAGTAGCCTGACGGAGACGGTCAGTTCTGAAGTTAAAACAAATAACGACATCGCCTTCTTCAAATTTGGTAAGAGGATTGCCATTATTGTCAGTAACAATGATAGGTCTTAAAAATTCATCAGTAATTCCGCCATCATAAGATTTTTGAACAGCATCGAGGAGGTCAGTTGTTTTTTCGCCTTTACCTTCAGCCCAAAGGTCGTAAGCTATTTTCATTCGGTCCCAGTTTTTATCTCTGTCCATTCCATAATAGCGGCCAACTAGAGAAGCGAACTTACCATTGGTACCCTTTAGAGCTTCAATATCAGTTTTTATGAACCCATACCCGGAGCGGGGATCGGTGTCTCTGCCATCGGTAAGTCCATGAACGAATACTTTTTCAAGACCCATGTCAGTTGCAATATTGCAAAGAGCAACCATGTGAGAGCTTAATGCATGAACGCCACCGGGGCCAATAATACCAACAAGATGAACCTGTTTGTTTTTTTCCTTAGCGTAATTATATGCTTTAAGAATTTGTGGTTGGCTCCATAGAGATTTATCTTTTATTGCACGTGTTATTCTAACCATATCCTGATAAAGAACACGGCCTGCACCTAAATTGAGGTGTCCAACTTCAGAGTTACCCATTTGTCCTTCAGGAAGCCCAACGTACTCACCGCAGGCAAGAAGTTTTGAGTGAGGATATTCATTTATCAATGAATCCATGAAAGGAGTCGGAGCAGATGCAATAACATCACCTTTGTCGCCATTGCCAATTCCCCAACCGTCGAGGATCATTAACATTACTTTTTTATTTTCTGTCATATGTAGAAATTTATTTGTTTCTAATTATTATCGCAAAATTATTAGTTTTAATACAACAACAAAGCCTATCTGTTTGATTTCAAAAATTTATTAATCAAGTGTTAAAATCAAAAAAAATGTCATTCTATTGGATTTTTAAAAAAATATTACAAAAAATTCAATACATTTTTTTATTCAGTTGTGTATATAATTAAAAGTTTTGTATTTTGCCCTCAGAAAAATGAAGGTAAAAACTGAATTGATTCTGTAAAAAAATCAGATAAAAAAGATGTCTGAATTATAATATTGAAGAATAAAAACTATTAAATTTTTAAAGATGAATACCGGTAAACCAAGGGTAATTAAAGATTACGACAAGTTGCCAATTGAACTACAGGAACAGATTAAGCTTGAATATCCTTATGGATTCCATGATAGTCTAATCAGGTTTACAAATAAGGACGGGCTAATAGTTAGTGCTCTTCCATTTGAAACTGAAGACAAGTATTATATGGTCAGGATGACTGTAGGTGAAGCAATCAAGATTGTAGAAGATGATGACGACTTCGACGATGATGGTATCTTAAAAGAAGGTATCAAAGAAGAGCTTTCCAGCAAATATGCTGAGCTTGAGATGGAAGAAGTTGCTGATGACGATGACGACGACAGCTACGACGACGATCCTATTGAGGATGATGATGAAGATGATGCAGACGATGATGATTATTAATAAATAAAACCCGACATTGAAAAAGCCGGGTTTTTATTTTTACAAAAATGATATATGATTAAAAGGGGTTTATTTTTTACTTTTTTAGTTTTAACAACTATTTTTTCTTATGGGCAGGCTGTCTCAACTGAAACAGTTCCTGTGGAATCATTTGTAAAGACAATAACTAAAGCTAATTTCATAGAAAAGATAATGGACTATGAAAAGAATACATCTGTTTGGGTTTACAAAGGTTCTAAACCCTGTCTTATTGATTTTTATGCCGATTGGTGTGGTCCATGCCGGATAGCTTCGCCAATTCTTGAAGAGCTTGCATATGAATACAATGGCAAGATTGATATATATAAAATAAACATAGATAAGGAAAGAGAACTGGCTCAGGTTTTTGGAGTATCCAGCATACCCGTTTTTCTTTACTGTCCAATGGAAGGGAAACCTTCAATGACTTCAGGTATTGCCAGGGATAAGGATCAAACAAAACAAATGTTCAAAGAAAATATTGAAAACCTGCTTTTAAAGAATTATAAACAAAATTAATTGCAGCATTGTGAAGAGAATAGAAAGATGGTCGTTGAGATATTATTTATTACGCTATTTTTTATTCGTAATATATAGGCTAACTCACAGAAATATCATAGTGACCGGTCTTGTTAATATTCCTTCTAAAAAGCCTGTTATTCTTGCACCCAATCATCAGAATGCCTTAATGGATGCCCTGGCAATTGTATTTTCTGCTCCATACGAAATTGTTTATCTTGCAAGAGCGGATATCTTCAGAGGAAGAATAGTCATGTCCCTTTTAAATTCTTTTAAAATACTTCCTATTTACAGAATACGTGACGGAAAGGGTTCTTTGGAAAAAAATCAGGAGATATTTGATGTGTGTGTTAGAATTTTAAAAGAAAAGAAGATATTTTGCGTATTCCCTGAGGCTGCCCATACAAATAAAAAAAGTATTCTTCCACATAAAAAAGCCATACCAAGAATAGTATTTAAAACTGGAGAGTTGACAAATTTTGATCTTGATATACAGGTGGTTCCGGTTGGTATATATTACACTCACTATTTTAATTTCAGACGGGATCTCATAGTAAATTATGGAGAGCCTATTTCTGTAGTTCCATATTATGAAATTTTTAAGGAAAAGGGGGAGATTGAGGCAACCCGTATGCTGAAAGAAAAAATATTTGAAGAGCAAACTAAACTTTGCGTTCATGTACCTGATAAGGACAGTTATGATCTTTATGACCAGTCATTTGAGTTGTT
>CAYXJA010000153.1:0-3887 GCA_964465425.1 uncultured Prolixibacteraceae bacterium
TTTGAATTAATTAAAGATGCAAGTTATGGTGAAAGGTGGGAAGATGTTGAAATAGAAGTTCAGAATATTAATAGTGAAGTTCATACTCTATTGTGGAATTCAGCAGCAATTCATTCTCTTGATGGTAAAACCATTATTGCAACTATTGCCCAGGGACATGATATCACATTACGTAAGAAGGTACAATTAGAATTAGAACAGAATGAATTGAAATACAGGACTATATTGAACTCTACAAGCGAGGCAATATTTATTCATGATCCGGACAATGGGAGAATAATTGATTGTAATAGAGCAGCATATGAAATGTATGGTTACACTGAGGAAGAATTCAGGAAATTAAACATAAGCGACTTCAGTGCCAATGATGAAAATTACTCACAGGAAAAAGCAATGGAGAAGATTGCCATTTCAAATGAAAAAGGGGAATTAAGATTTGACTGGAAAGGAAGGAAAAAAGATAATTCAGAGTTTTATAATGAAGTAAGTTTGAAAAAAACCATAATTAATGGCAAGGAATTCGTTGTTGCAGTAGTGAGGGATGTTGATGAAAGGATGAAACTTGAAGCAGAAATAATTGAAAATGAAAAGAGATTAATAGAACTGAATGCTACCAAAGACAAGTTTTTTTCAATTATATCTCATGACTTAAGGAGCCCTTTCTCTTCAATACTTGGTTTGACTGAGGTTATGGAAGATGATGAAATTTCGATTGACCAGGTACGTGATTTTACTAAGACAATCCGTAAAACAGCATTAAGCACATATGATTTGTTAGAAAATCTGTTAGAATGGTCTAAGATACAACGGGATTTGATTAAGACGGAATTTAAGTTTTGTTCATTAAAACAAATTATCGACAATTCAGTGGAACATTATTCAGAATTTGCTCTTAAAAAAGAAATAAAAATAAACACTGTAGCTTCACCTAATATGGTTATTGAAGCTGATGAAAGTATGATCAGTTCTGTTATTCGTAACATATTGTCTAATGCCATTAAATTTTCAAAGAGAAAAGGAGAAGTTGAAATAAAAGTTGAAGATAATGGTGATGATTATACAATTTGTATAGCTGATAGTGGAATAGGGATGCTGGAAAGCAGAATTTCCAATCTATTCAAAATAGATTCGGGAAAGGGCACTCCCGGGACTGAAGGAGAAAGGAGTTCAGGCTTAGGACTAATTTTATGCAAGGAATTCATTGAAAAGCATAGAGGTAAAATATGGGCTAAAAGCGAACTTGGAAAAGGCAGTACATTTTGTTTTACAATACCTAAGTATCAAAGCGAAAATTAGGTTATTGTTTTTTCCCAAACACTCTTTTTAAAATATCGGTAACCCGGGCATTAATGTTGGTTCTGATTTCTTTTTCCTGATCTCCTACTTTAATGAAAGCTCCTCTCAAGGCCTGATGAGTTACATATTCATCGAGAGCAATATTTACCGGTTTTACCTGTATTAACTTTCCCGGAACAGAATTGGCAAAATGATTCCATTTACCTGTTAATTCAGTCCATGTTTTTTGAGCTGAAACTCCTGCAATTATTGGTTTGTTCAATGATTTCTGCATCACAGGTTTATATAAATTGAAAAGATCATTGTATGTTTTTTCCCTTAAATAATTGGTGGCAGAGGTGTCAGCTCCATTGAGTATTCCCCATGCATCGTAAAAGGTCATGGATGTGATTGCATTTTTAAAAATGGGAGCAGCTTGTTTCGCAGCATCTTCAGCAGATCGGTTTATCTGAAGAATAACATCATCAATCATTTCGCTTAAACCGGGAACCTTTTTTGCGTAACTTATAACTTCAGCAGTTTCAGGAGGAAGATTAATTTTAATCAGCTTATCAAGAAAATAGCCATCATTTTTTCCTAGCCTTACTACAGTAGTATCTGTACCAACTTTTAAAGCTTCTTTTAATCCCTGAACAACTTCAGTAGTAGTTAATGGGGTATCAGAGCTTACTGCCGTTTCTGCAATTTGTAATAATATATCACATGATGTAAAAGATAACACACAAATAATCAGAGATAATATAATTGTTTTTTTCATAATGTTGTTTTTGAAAAATAAATTTTTGTTATATAGAGGCTAAAATACTTATAAAAAAGTGTAATTAATAATAAAAAATGCGTACTTATCGTTTTGAAAAAATATTTAAAGGGATAAAAACCTAAAAAACTATAAAAAATGAACAAAATTCTATTTTATCTGGCCACAGTGCTAATAATGCTTATAGCCAAATTTGGTATTTCTCAAACCGACCTTTCTTCACCAGTTCCTGTTGATCCTAAGATAAGGACTGGAGTTCTTGATAATGGTATGACTTATTTCATCAGGCATAATGAAGAGCCTAAAGAAAGGGCAAGTTTTTATATCATCCAGAATGTAGGTGCTCTTCTTGAAGAGGACAATCAAAATGGACTTGCTCACTTCCTTGAACATATGGCTTTCAATGGAACGCAGCATTTTGAAGGAAAGGGTATTTTAAATACACTTGAAAAGCATGGTGTAGCATTCGGACGAAATGTCAATGCTTACACTTCTTTTACCGAAACAGTTTATAATATGAGTGATGTGCCAACAACACATAACGGGTTGGTTGATACATGTTTGCTTGTATTACATGATTGGGCTGACGGTCTTTCACTTACAGATAAAGAAATAGACCTTGAGAGGGGTGTTATTACTGAAGAATGGAGAACCCGCAGAAATGCATCTTTCAGAATGAGAAGTCAATGGTTCCCGGTACTTTTTAAAGGTTCAAAGTATGCAGTAAGAGATGTAATCGGAGATACTACAGTTATAAGATATCATGAATATGATGTTTTGAGAAACTTTTATAATGACTGGTACAGAACAGATCATCAGGCTATCGCTGTTGTTGGTGACATAAATGTTGATGAAGTTGAGGCAAAAGTAAAAAGCCTTTTCTCTCAGATTAAAGCTGTAGAAAACCCCAAAAAGAAACCTGAATTTAAAATTCCTTCACACGAAGACACATATTTTGTTGTTGCAACAGATAAAGAAGCCCCCCAGATTCAGATGAATTTATACATCCTGAATGAAAATAAGGATGAAAAGGTAAAATCTCTTAATGATTTGAGAGACAGCTATATTGAATCTCTTTATGGAATGATGTCAGGAATCAGAATTGAAGAATTGTTGCAGAAAGGTAATCCTGCTTTTGTTGCAGGGTGGTCGCAACCCAGTGATTTTGTCAGAGGTTATGATGGTTATATAATTGGGGCTATTTCAAATCCTAATGAAGAAGCCAGGGCACTTGAAACAATAATGATTGAGACTGAAAGAATTAAGAGGTATGGTTTCTTAAACAGTGAGCTTGAAAGGGCAAAGGCAAATTTCCTTGTAGCTGTGGAAAGCAAATATAAAGAAAGAGATAAAATATCAAACGATGATTATTGTGGTGAGATTAGCTCACTATTCCTTACAAAGGAAGCTACACCAGGCATAGAATTTACATATGCATTTGCTAACAGTGTAGTTCCTACAATTACTGTTGAAGAGATTTCTGCCAAAGCAAAAGAATGGATTAAAAAATCGGACAGGACACTCGTTATTACAGGTCCTTCAGAAGGAGTATCACATATTACTGAAAAAGAAGCTAAAGATATTATTGCAAAAGTGGAAGCAATGGAGATAGCCCCTTATGTAGATGCAGCATCTTCAGCATCATTAATAGAAGGTGAATTGAAAGGTTCAAAAATTAAATCAGAAAAGAAACTTAAGGATTTGAATGCAGTTGAGTGGACACTGGCTAACAATGTAAAAGTAGTATATCGTTTTGCTGATTATGAAAAAGATGAAGTGACATTAAACGGATTCAGCTTTGGAGGACATTCAATATGGGATAATCAGTATATTA
>CAYXJA010000154.1:0-3790 GCA_964465425.1 uncultured Prolixibacteraceae bacterium
TATGGTGGTCCACATGCTGCTTTCTTTGCAACAAGAGATGAATTTAAGCGTAGCATGCCGGGAAGGATAATTGGAATTTCCCGAGATGCAAATGGCAAGAGAGCACTGAGAATGGCGCTGCAGACCAGAGAACAACATATTAAAAGAGAAAAGGCTACTTCAAATATTTGTACCTCTCAGGCTTTATTGGCTATTATGGCAGGTTTTTATGGTGTATATCACGGACCAAGAGGAATTTACTCAATAGCTGCAAGGATTCATTCAATTGCTTCTTTACTCTCTGAAGAAATTGAAAAGCTAGGCTATAAACAAATGAACAGCGATTTCTTTGATACAATAAGATTCAGCCTTCCAAGGCACGTTAAGGTTGAAGATATTAGCTGGCTTTCTGTTGAATTGAAAATGAACTTCAGGTATTTTGAAAAGGGGGAAGTTGGACTAAGTATAGATGAAACTACCAATGTTGAAGATATAAACTGGATTGTTGAGGTCTTTGCAAAAGCAGCTAATAAGAACAAGCCCGTTTTTACTGATTATCCTGAAGAGAAATTAATTGACAGCAAATTTGCACGTACTTCTCAGTACCTTCAACATGAGGTTTTTAACAGATACCGTTCAGAAACTGAGATGGTAAGATATATCAAGAAACTTGAACACAGAGATATCTCTTTAACTCATTCAATGATTTCCTTAGGTTCATGTACAATGAAGTTAAATGCAGCAACAGAAATGTTACCATTAAGCTGGCTTGAATTTAACGGTATTCATCCTTTTGTTCCTAAGAATCAGGCAATGGGATATCAGATAATGATGGAAGAGCTTAAGAAAGACTTAGCTAAGATTACCGGTTTTGCTGATGTCAGCCTTATGCCTAATTCAGGTGCTGCAGGTGAATATGCAGGCTTAATGGTCATACGGGATTATCATAATAGCAGAAATGATGGTCACAGAAATATTTGTCTTATTCCATCATCAGCGCATGGAACAAATCCGGCAAGCGCTGTAATGGCAGGCATGGAAGTGATTGTTACCCCTTGTGATGAAATGGGAAATATTGATGTAGAAGCCTTGAAACAAAAAGCTGAAGAACACAAAGATAATCTTGCTGCATTGATGATTACCTATCCTTCAACTCATGGTGTATTTGAAGCCTCTGTTGTTGAAATCTGCAATATTATTCATTCATATGGTGGCCAGGTTTATATGGATGGCGCGAATATGAATGCACAGGTCGGAATAACAAGTCCGGGTAAGATTGGTGCTGATGTTTGCCATTTGAATCTCCATAAGACATTTGCAATACCTCACGGTGGTGGGGGACCAGGAGTGGGACCTATTGCAGTTGCGAGCCATCTGATTGAATTTTTACCTTCACATTCTGTAATGAATAACGGGCACGTTGGTGCTCATGCTGTTTCAGCTGCTCCATGGGGTAGTGCTTCGATTCTTCCTATTTCATACGGCTACATTAAAATGCTGGGCGGAGATGGTTTGAGAAAAGCATCTGAAGTGGCTATTTTAAATGCAAATTATATAGCTCATTTCCTGAAAGATAATTTCGGAATTGTTTATACAGGAGAAAAGGGTAGGGTAGCACATGAAATGATACTCGAATGCAGGCACTTAAAACAATCATCGGGAATTACTGAAACCGATATTGCCAAACGACTTATGGATTATGGATTTCATGCTCCGACACTTTCATTTCCTGTACATGGTACACTTATGATTGAGCCCACTGAAAGCGAATCAAAGTATGAACTGGATCGTTTCATTGAAACTATGAACTCTATATTCACTGAGATAAAAGAGGTTGAGTCAGGTAAAGCTGATCCTGTTGATAATGTATTGAAAAATGCACCTCATACTCAGGAAATGCTTATTAGCGATGAATGGAATCATAGTTACCCGAGGGTAAAGGCTGCATTTCCTTTAGAATGGATTAAAGAAAATAAGTTCTGGCCTTCTGTAACAAGAATAGATGATGCATTTGGCGACAGAAACCTGATTTGTACTTGTTGATTAAATTGACAGATTTTAATAAAGAATAGGCATTATTTTGGGTTCGCTTTGCAGCATACCCGGTTTTTCCTTCTTTATTTCTTCAACTGCTTTTTCTATTTGTTTTAAAGTACATGGCATAGTTACAATGGAGAATGTTGCTTTTTCTCCTTCATGCCTGTTGTGGCTAACTGTTTCTATGTTTATCGACTGATTACCTATGGCTGTTGTTATGAATCCTGTAGTCCCGGGTACATTGCCTGTATGGAATGTTATGATATAAGGGAATTCAAATACATTGGCATCAGCAAATTTTCTTTCCTGTTTTGGTGCAGTGTTATTTATATTCTTACCATAACGGGCAATGAATATTATATCAGAAACAATTGACATTGCTGTTTCTGTTGAACCTGCTCCTTTACCAACTAATATATGTTGACCTGAATATTTGTTATTGATTTTTACCGCATTTGTTGTACCATTTACATCTGATAAAAAGTTTGAATTTTTTACCATCATTGGTTTCACTGCTGCATAAATATCTCCGTTTTCCTTCTTTGCAAAACAAATAAGCTTGATTGTAGCTCCAATTTCTCTTGCAAAGTCAATGTCTTCTTTAGCAATCTTTTGAATTCCGGTTATAGAAAGCTCGTCCATCTTAACATCAATTCCATATGCAAGTTTAATCAGAAGAATAAGCTTATGGCCGGCGTCTCCGCCACTTATGTCAAGAAAAGGATCAGCCTCAGCATATCCATTTTCCTGAGCTAGTTTTAGGGCAGTATCAAAACTCAGGCTTTCATTTTGCATTTGTGTCAGTATATAATTGCTGGTACCATTCATTATACCTGACATAGATATAATTTTATCTCCGGTGAAATTTTCTTTTATTGTTTTGACAATAGGAATTGCACCACAAACAGCAGCTTCAAAGCCTATTTTAACATTTGATTCTTCTGCAGCATCAAATATATCTTTACCCCTTTCTGCCAGAAGTGCTTTATTGGCAGTAACAAGATGTTTTCCTGATTTTACAGTTTGAAGACAGATATTATATACAAAATCACTTGTACCTCCTATTGTTTCAACAACAAGTTGTATATTTTCATCTTTAATAATTTCCTGAATGTAGTTATTTGCTTCTTCTTTTGATAAGTCTTTTCCTCCTCCACAAAACAAATCGAGGGGAATATTAAATCTTGCTGAAGCTACTTTTGGATTAATTTCAACTATTTTCTTGAGAACAATTTTCTTTTTTGCCCTTACATTAATATCTGAATTGATTTCAGAAATAATCTGTGCAACTCCTCCGCCAACTGTACCGCATCCGAGGATGGCTATATTTAATGTATCCATTTCTTAATTATTGAAAAACGACGAAAGATAATAAATTTTAATCCACATGCTTTTTATAATTATAGTATCTCAGTAATCGGTTAATTATTAAATAATGATTTTAATCCACTTTTATTATTTTTTAGTCACAGTTAGATGAATTTTAACCCCATCAATGTTTGTTTTCGTCAAACAGATTTGATGTTTCGTCAATAATGTTGATAATCAATTGACTTTTATATAAAAGTGTCGTAAATTTGATCAAAAACCTAGATAAAATGATTTATATAGTAATAGCAGTAGTAATCTTTTTTGTAGCAGTTGGTCTGGCTTTCATATCAGAATCAAGCAAAAAAGCACATTAATAAAAGATTTTTTAAATATTATTTGATCTTTTATATTATGAAATAAGGAATGTTGCCTCGTTAAGAGGCTTTTTTATTTTCCGGAAAAT
>CAYXJA010000155.1:0-3743 GCA_964465425.1 uncultured Prolixibacteraceae bacterium
TTCTGACGAAGATTCAATATTGCCCTTCTTCCAAAATCAAGAAGCTTAACTTCATTGGTAACCTCTTCGCCGACTTCATATTCAGGATCTATTTTCTTTGCTTCAGTGATTGGAATTTCCTTATTGGGATCCTTGAATTCTTCATCTGTTACTACTGTTCGGTAGTGCCATATTTCAAAGTCTCCCTTATCGATATTTATAATTATATCGAAATTTTCATCACTTTCATACTTCTTTTGAAGTAAGTTGCGGAACACATCCTCAAGTACACTCATCATTGTTGCCCTGTCGATGCTTTTCAGATCCTTAAATTCGGTAAACGTTTCGATAAGATTGACGTTATCCATCTTAAACTATTTTTTTATTTGAATGATATTATGTTTCTTACATCAGGATTACTCTCAAAAGCTATCCTGTAATTTTTTACTACTTCAGTTTTCTTATTGCTGCCTTCAACCTTCTCTTTTGTTTTTACTTCAAGATTGAATCCGGTTTCATCAACATCCTTAATTATCCCTTTAAGGGCCTTTTCATTTTTTACTGTAACTTCTACTTCCGTGCCTTGATTTTTAAGATATTGCCTGTAAACTTTAAAAGGCTGTCCTAGTCCTGCAGAATATACACTCAGCTCAAAGTCATCTTCATCTCTGTTCAGACCTTGTTCTATGTGCCTGCTGACATCAATGCACTTCTGTATGTTAACTCCCTTGTCACCATCGATAATTACATCAATGCTGTTTCCGGGACTTACTGATATTCCTACAATGAAATACTCATTCGTCAGGCACTCAAGAGTTAATTTTTCTACTTGTTCTTTTTTAATCATAAACTACGGTTAATAAAATAGGGGACTCGGGTCCCCTATAATTTAACTTACAGAATTGCTGCAAAAATACAAATAATAATGATTTCAACAAAATCAGACACTTAAATATCGAAATATTATAAATGTTTTATCTGATTAATTATTATACGCTACATTTTTATTTCTTTGTGTTTTTTATTTTAGACTCTGCTTTTTATTGAATCTGTTTAATGAAAATAAACAAACGAAAGATTATTAACGATCCTGTTTTTGGATTTATAAGCATACAGTCCGATCTTGTCTATGACATTATTGAACACCCTTTTATCCAAAGATTAAGGAGAATCAGACAATTGGGTTTTTCATCACTGGTTTTTCCGGGTTCAAACCATACCAGATTCGAGCATACCCTGGGAGCAATGCATTTAATGAATTCAGCTATTGAAGCCTTAAGGATGAAGGGGGTTGAAATTACTGAAGATGAGGCTGAAGGTGCTATAATTGCTATCCTTCTTCACGATATAGGACACGGTCCGTTTTCTCATGCCCTTGAATTCTCTTTGGTTTCCGGATTTAACCATGAAATCTTTTCTTTGATAATGATGGAGCAAATGAATCTTGAGTTTAATAATAAACTTTCTACTGCTCTTGCAATTTTTAAAAATGAATATCATAAAACATTTCTCCACCAGCTTGTGTCGAGCCAGCTGGATGTCGATCGGCTTGATTATCTCAGAAGAGACAGCTTTTATTGCGGGGTGGTAGAAGGAAATATAGGCTCCGACAGGATTATCAAAATGCTTAATGTTAAGGGCGACAAACTGGTTGTAGAAAAGAAAGCTATATATTCTATTGAAAAGTTTCTTATTGCACGCCGACTGATGTACTGGCAGGTATACCTGCATAAAACAGTTATTGCTGCCGAACACCTTCTGATAAAAATTCTTAAAAGAGCAAAACAAATTTGTGCACAAAACACCGATTTGTTTTGTCCTCCACATTTGAAATGGTTTCTTACAAATGAAGTTTCATCTGAAGATATTAATGACGAAAAAATTAAAAATGAATTAATTAGAAATTTTGTCCTACTCGACGATACAGATATAATTTCTTCAGTTAAAGTTTGGTGCAATCACCCTGATCCTGTTCTTTCATATTTATCAGATTCTATTATTAACAGAAAATTATTCAAAATAAGAATCTCAGATTATGAATTTTCTGATGAAAAAATAAAACAATTAAAAATTAATGCAATAAAACAATTTTCTATTGCTGAGGATGATATTGATTTTTTTGTTTTCAGCGACGTTATTTCTAATAGTGCTTATGAGTCCGGATCAGAAAACATACTGATTTTATCAGGAAACGGAAGCACTCAGGATTTCAGGAAAGCATCTGATATCAACCTGGATGCTTTAACTAAAACCGTGAAGAAACACTTTCTATGTTATCCGAAGGAATTAGATATAAACTGATTTTTTTGTTTATTTGCAGCAAAATATTTAAAATATGGAATTTACCGCATTAGAAATTGCCATGTACCTAAAGGGCGAGGTAATTGGAAATCCAGCAGTCAAAGTAAACACTGTTTCAAAAATCGAAGAGGGGAAACCCGGCTCCTTGTCTTTTCTTGCAAATCCTAAGTATACTCACTTCATTTATGATACAGGTGCATCAGTGGTTCTTGTCAATAAAAGTTTCATTCCTGAAAAAGAAATACAACCTACACTGATAAAAGTTGATGATGCCTATGTTGCTTTATCTCAGTTGTTAGATCTTTATATGAAATCAATTCCCGTAAAAAAAGGAATTGAAAACCCGAGTTTTATTTCTCCTTCTGCACAATATGGCGACAATATTTACGTTGGAGCTTTTGTATATCTGGGTGAAAATGTAAAGATAGGTTCAAATGTCAGGATTTATCCTCATACCTGGATAGGCGATGGATGTACGATCGACGATAACACTGTCTTATTTTCAGGTGCAAAAATTTATCCTGAAACCAGGATTGGTAAAAACTGTATTATTCACGCAGGCGCTGTAATTGGTTCTGATGGATTTGGTTTTGCCCCTCAAGCTGACGGGACTTATAAAAAGTTACACCAGATCGGAAATGTTATTATTGAAGATGACGTTGAAATCGGAGCTAATACTACCATCGATTGTGCTACAATGGGTTCTACTATTATTAAAAAAGGTGTAAAGCTTGATAACCTTATTCAAATTGCCCATAATGTTGTTATTGGTGAAAATACTGTAATGGCAGCACAATCTGGAATTTCAGGTTCTGTTACTATTGGCAAAAACTGTATTTTCGGTGGGCAGTCAGGTGCAGCCGGACACATTTCCATCGGCGACAAAGTTACAATAGGTGGCAAAACAGGTGCCTCCAACAATGTTCCCGATGGTAAAATTATGATGGGGGAATGGGGAATGGATGCATCTAAATACAGAAGGGTATATGCTGTTTTCAGAAATTTACCTGAATTAGCAGCAGAAGTGAATCATTTGAAAAGAGAGATTAGAAATTTAATGACCAAATAACACTGCTTTTTAACAACTTAACTATGATTGAAAGACAAAAAACCATTTTAAGGGAAGTTACTATCTCAGGAAAAGGTCTACATACAGGCCTTGCAGTAAATATGACACTAAAACCTGCTCCTGAAAACCATGGTATTATTTTTAAACGTATTGACCTTGATGACCATCCAATTATTGAAGCCGATGTCACCAATGTTGTTGATACTTCCAGAGGTACTGTTATTGAAAATAACGGAGCCAGAATTGGAACGATTGAACATACCCTGGCTGCTTTGTCTGCCCTTGAAATTGATAATGTCCTTATTGAAATTGACGCCCCTGAAGTTCCTATAATGGATGGAAGCTCTTTATTGATTTATGAAGCTATCGGAGAAGATAATATTAAAACTCAATC
>CAYXJA010000156.1:0-1501 GCA_964465425.1 uncultured Prolixibacteraceae bacterium
AGCAATGCAATTTCATCCATAGTGAAAGGGGCAACCTTCAAAACGTAGTCACATTGAAAAACATCAGTTTTGTTGGGAGTAATTATAGCTCCGGAATTAGCATATTCCGCATCGGCATATCGGTTTTTTAGTCCGGCCGAAGATTCAATCATAACCTCGTGACCTGCATTAACAAGAATCTCAACGGCCTGGGGAGTAAGCGGCAGGCATTTTTCATCGCTGGTGATATTAGCCGGAATGCCAATATTTATCTTTTGAATTTTCTTCCTTATTTCAAGCTTTTCTTCTGCAGGAAGCAAATGCTGCTCCTCAAAATGATACATTCCCGGTTGAGGTTGTTCTGCCATAGTGTTAGATTTTAATCAAAATTACATTTTAATTGTCACTTTTCTTGTTTCATCAGGTAAAACATCAATATTAACTGAAACACAATCATCGGGCAGCAGGCTTTCTATTATTTCAGGCCATTCTATGAAGCAAAGATTACCTGAATAAAGGTAGTCATCGGCACCAAAATCCAGGGCTTCATTTTTATCTTTCAAGCGATAGCAATCGAAGTGATAAATGGGCCTGTTTTCCTCAGTAATATATTCATTTACAATTGCAAAAGTAGGACTTGTGATATTCTCCCTTACTCCGAGAGTTTCGCAAATTTCCTTTATAAAAGTAGTTTTTCCTGCCCCCATATTTCCATAAAAAGCAAATACAGTATGGTTTCCCATAAAACTGATAAACTGACGGGCAGCTTTTTTCAAATCGCGGGGTGAATGAATAATTATTTCTTCCATCATAAGCACATATATCTGATACAAAATTGATAAAAAAATTTCTATTTATTTAATTTATGAAGGAACTGAAGCAATGCTTAAAGTTTTATATAAATGAACCTATCGCGATTAGAAAAATCTTTTTACTTTTGAGTATTAGAAACCAAAAAATATTTCAAGATGAATTTTCCTGAAAATCTTAAGTATACAAAAGAACACGAGTGGGTAAAAGTTGAAGGCGACATAGCAACTGTCGGCGTTACTGATTTTGCACAAGGCGAACTTGGTGATATTGTGTTTGTGGAAATTGAAACTGTAGGTGAGACAATTCCCAAAGATGAAACCTTTGGCACTATCGAAGCAGTAAAAACTGTTTCTGATGTTTTCATGCCTCTCAGCGGTGAGATTCTTGAAAAAAATGAAGGTCTTGAAGACATGCCTGAGCTTATCAACAAAGATCCGTATGGCGAAGGATGGATGGTAAAAGTTAAAATATCGGATGCATCAGAAATCAAAACTCTCCTTGATGCAGAAGGATATAAGGCTTATATTGGTGATTAATTAAGCCTAAGCACTACTCCTGCAAAAAAGGTTATTCCCGGCATCGGATATCCGTAAGTTGTCGAGTAATCCTGATTCAGAATGTTATCGGCAGAAATGTAAAAGTTGACTGAAGGGGTTAACCTGTAGTTTATTTTACTATTCAAAAGGACATAATTCTGAATATCCGACTC
>CAYXJA010000156.1:1601-3740 GCA_964465425.1 uncultured Prolixibacteraceae bacterium
TTAACCTGTAGTTTATTTTACTATTCAAAAGGACATAATTCTGAATATCCGACTCGTCAATTTCGGTTGTTTTAGCATTATCAATCTGATTATAAAGGCCAAACACACCCTGTAATGAAAGATTGAAGTCGAACTTGCCCAAAGTATATGAACCGTTAATATTGGCCTGGTGTTCGGGCGAAGCTATTCGTGCAACATCAGTGTGAAGGTATGAGTAAGTTGCATTAACAGAAAGTTCAGGTCGTATTCTGTATGAAGCTTCAATTTCAACACCGTAATTGGTAAATTTCCCTGTATTCTGATTCAGCATTGGAGGTATATTACCTGTAGGATTTGGAATTGCCTGAATAAGATTTTTACCATCGATATAAAAGATAGTAGCTTCAGCTTTCAGCTTTTTATCAAAGGCAAATCGGGTATAAGCAACTTCATAGTTCCACATGCTTTCAGGCAAAAGATTTGGGTTTGCCGGAGGAAAGAAATACAGCTCTTTAACATTGGGACTTCTGAAACCTTTAGACACCAGAGCTTTAAATTCATTGTTTTCACCGGCTTTGACTGTTGCTCCTAACTGCGGGATCCACTGACCTTTGTAGACTGAATGATAATTGTATCTAATCCCTGCATTCAAAATGACAATATTTAGAAGTCGTTGTTGCAGAAAAGCATAAGCACCTGTTTCATTAACATCGATCCATTTATTATTATATTCTGACAGAACCATCTTGACCTTGCCATCGACAAGAGAAGCAGACATAACCGGAGAGCCTATACCACCGTATCTGTTCCAGTCGATTCCAGTTCCAAGGAGAGTGTTTGGGTGTAACTGAAATCCTTCAAAAACAGAAATTCCGTAATTCATATCAGTTGAAACCCAGTTTGTATAGAGAGAATGATTACCCCTGTTAAAAAATACCTTAACATTACCATTCACTTTATCAAACTTGTTATTTAGAATAAGCATTGTATTGACGCGGAAAATATCGGCCCAGGCTTTATTGTTTGAATAAACAGAAGTATCGGCATATACAGAACCGGGGTCAACAGCATAGAAATCGCTGAAATTGGAAGTCCAGCTTAAGTCGAAGTGTTCATTGAACTTATAGCCCAGAGAAAGATAGCCGTTATCACCTTTGAAGGAAGAATTTGGTCGGGCACCGTTAGTCTGGTCGTGATTGAAAGCTGCAAAAACACTGAAGTTATTTTTTTTATATCCTGCAGTAGCAGTTCCCCTGAGAGTCATAAAAGAACCTAAAGACGCTGACACAGAGCCGTTAAAACCTTCATTCTTTTGTTTTCTGGTAATAAGATTTATGACCCCTCCCATTGCATTACTACCGTAGAGCATGGAAGCAGGACCTCGTATGATTTCGGCCTTTTCAACATTAGACGATTGATACATATCAGGGAAGGCATGTCCGAATAGTCCCATTACCTGCGGTTGTCCGTCAATCATTATCAAAAGGCGTGATTGCTCGCTTGCTCCCACCCCGCGGATCGTTGCTTTTCCGGCAGAGCCGTCAGACACTCCAAAGCCTGTAACTCCCCTTTCAGTGATAAACACTCCTGGAACATTACTTCCAAGCATTGGCATTATATTTATTTCAGAGCTTTTTTCAATCTTTTCATTTGAAATAACAGTAGTTGAAAGGGGAACATTAGCTTTGGCAGTTTCAATTCTTGTTCCTGTAACGATAATTTCCTCCTGCTCAACAGACTGTGATTTAAGGAAGAAATCAACAGAAATGTCTTCACCTTTCTGTAAGGTAACTTCTTTATTAAATGATTTGTAGCCAATAAAGCCTGCCCTTAAAAAAACTTTCTTATTCTCAGGAATGATGATATTAAAAGAGCCATCGGCTGAAGCAACATTTCCTTTTAAAGAATTTACTATTTGAATTGTAGCACCTGATAAAGGTTCATGTGTATCATTATCAAGAATTTTACCGGTAACATTTTGTGCATTTAATGATATCCCACTCATAATCAAACAAAAGAGCATGATGGTAAACGAAAATCTGTTCATAGCTTCAGATATATTAGCATTAAGGAGTGTTACTATTATTTTTTATAGTAACACGATACAAAAGTATAATTAATAATATTAATTGCTAATATTCGTAACACGATTTTTAAAAT
>CAYXJA010000157.1:0-3738 GCA_964465425.1 uncultured Prolixibacteraceae bacterium
ACCTAATCTTTATAAGATGGCAAGATTTCTGAAGAATCAATCAAATAAAATTGGCCAATCACCGGGCGCGTTAACATTCATTGGCAGGAAAAAAATGGACCAGCCCCGTTATAGGGTAATAGCATATAATCAGGATGTTTATAAGGAGATCGAATATAAAGAGAGTAAGGAATTTTTAAAGCCGCTGGACAGTAATTTTAAATATTGGATAAATATTGACGGAATTCATGATGTGGAGGTGATATCTGAAATTTGTAACTTTTTCAAGCTTTCTCCACTTGTTCAGGAAGATATAGTTAACACTGACCAAAGACCTAAGTTTGTTGAGGGCATTGATCACCTTATCGTTATATTAAAACATCTGGCATATAATCAAAGTAAAAATGCTATATCGTGTGATCAGATAACTATTATACTTGGGAAAGGATACATAATTACATTTCAGGAGAAGGTGAGGAACACATTTGATCCGATAAGGGAAAGGCTGAGCCAGAATATTGGAAAGTTAAGGAACAGCGGTCCCGATTATTTGTTTTACAGAATAATAGATGCGTTGGCTGATAATTATATGGTTTGTATCGGAACAATGGGAGATCTGATTGAAAAAAATGAAGATTTGGTACTTAAAAATGTAAATAAACATTTCATAAATGAGATATTCAGGTTAAAGACGGAAGTGAATTTTCTAAGGAAAAATATCAGACCGGCTAAGGAAGTTACACAACTACTGAAGAATATCGAAACAGATCTTGTTTCAGAAACGACCTGGCCCTTTTTTGATCATCTAAATGATATGCTAACGAATATTCTTGAATCTGTTGAGTTATATTTTTCAATGTTAAATGACCAGCTAAATATTTATAATACAAGTATTAACAATCATACAAACAGTGTGATTAAAGTGCTTACAATATTTACGGCACTATTTATACCTTTGACCTTTATTGTAGGTGTTTACGGCACTAATTTTGACAATCTGCCGGAACTGCATTTCAGGTATGGTTATTTTGCAATGTGGGGAGTAATGGTAATAATTACACTTCTTTTGCTTTATTATTTTAAAAGGAAGAAATGGTTTTAAGGTTAGAATTGTTATTTTCACATACTTTCAGTTTACAATAGCATTTTGATGAAGAAATGGCTTTTATATATACTATTCTTTTTTAATTCTGCCCAGGTAAGCGGGGCAATAAATGATTATCAATTCAAAAAACTTGATGTAAATGATGGTATATCAAGTAATCAGATCAATACTATTTACAAAGACAGCTATGGTTATTTGTGGATTGGTACTGTTAATGGTCTTAACAGATTTGATGGTTATTCACTTAAGGTTTTCAGAAAAAATACTGAAGTAAAAGGCACAATATCAAGCAATTTAATCAATAATATTTATGAGGATCACAGAAGAAGACTCATTATTAACACGACTAGTGGTATTAATTTTTATGATCCTGTAACTGAAAAATTTTCTGTTGATGATTCTGTTTTTCACAAGAATATTGAAATACCACTTACTAACATTACAGGAATTTTTACTGATAAAAATAAAAACCTGTGGGTTATAAACAGAAATTCAGGTATTTATAAGTATGATCCGAAGAAAGACATGGTTTCACATTGCCCTGTTGGAAACAATAATCTTTTACCGTTTGCAATTACAGGTTATACTGTAGATTCAAAAGGTTTTATATGGCTTATAAATAGTGGGTTGACAGTTGAAAAATTTGATCCTGTTTCATTTAAAGTAATCCGGCAGTTTAAAAATATTTCAGCTTCTCTCCGGTATTCTGATTTCGATAACAGTATTTACGCGGATAGAGATGATGATTTATGGATATACTCCAGAGATGAGAGGTGCGGAGCTTTTCTCCTCGACTCTGAGACAGGAAGCATTAAAGAATATAATGCAGGATATGAAAAAAACAGAATTAGCCATAATATCATAACCTGTATTGTTGAAGATCAAAACGGAAGAGTTTTAATTGGAACTGATCATGGTGGACTAAATGTAATAAACAAAAAAACCGGAGATGTGAAGTTTGTAGTTAATGATCCGGGGGACGAAAAAAGTCTGTCACAAAACAGCATTGTTTGCATGTATAAGGATGACAATGATATTATTTGGATTGGAACATACAAAAAAGGGCTTAACTATACTCATCCTGACTTATTTAAGTTTACTACTTATTCTATGCAGCCATTTAAAAAGGAGTGGCTTGATTATGAAGATATAAACAGCTTTGCTGAAGATAAAAACGGAAATTTATGGTTGGGTTCAAACGGAGGTGGACTAATCTTTTTTGACAGATCAAAGAACACCTTTAAAACTTACCGGCATAATCCTAATGACCCAAATAGTATAAGCAGCAATATCATTGTTGATATTCTTCTCGATCATTCCGGCGATTTATGGATTGGTACATATATGGGAGGTCTGAATCGTTTTGACGGGAGCAGGTTTAAGCATTATATGAATGACCCAAACAATCCGGGTTCAATATCAAGTAATCAGATATGGTCTATATACGAGGATTCAGATAATCAACTTTATATTGGAACTCTTGGTGCAGGTCTCGACATATATGATCGGGCAAGTGATAGCTTTATTCACAAAAAAGTAAGTACAACTGAAAACTCAATACATTCCAACTTTGTAATGTCAATTTCAGAGAATATTGATAAGAATATGTGGTTTGCAACAACCAATGGAGTTGATCATTATGACAAATCTACAGGTAAGTTTTATCAATATTATTACAACCCTGATTCTTCAGGAATAAGCAGCAATGCTGCACTTGATGTTTATTGCGACAGCAGGGGGTTGGTATGGATTGCTACACGTGAAGGTTTGAATATTCTGAATCCTAAAACCGGAAAATTCAAGTTGATAACTGAAAAGAACGGATTGCCTGACAATAATATACTTACCGTTCTGGAGGATGCAGAGGGCAATATTTGGGCAGGCACCCCTCAGGGTTTGTGTAATATTATTATCAGCAATATTAAAGAAGATAATATTTCCTATACCATAAAGAATTACGATGAAAAGGACGGGCTACATGGTAAAGAATTCAACGAGCATGCAGCTTTGAGAACCGAAAAGGGCGAGCTTGTTTTTGGCGGAGCTGATGGATTTAGTATTATAAAACCTGAAAATCTAAAATCTAAAGTAAATATTCCTTCGATTGTTTTTGCAGGTATTGATCTTCAAAACAAGCAAGTAGAACCGGGAGATGAAATAAACAAAAGAGTTTTATTGCCTCAGTCTGCCAATTTTATTAATTCTCTTACTTTAAAGCATTTTGAGAAGACTTTTTCTATTTCATTTGCTGCACTTAATTATTTTAATCCGGAGAAGACTCAATATCATTACAAGCTTGAAGGATTTGACAATGATTGGATTACAACAGGCCCCAATTCAAGGAAAATAACTTATACCAACCTTCATCCCGGAGATTATGTTTTCAGGGTTTATGCTTCAGATATTGACAATGCGATAAAGAGTAATGAGATTGCTTTAAATATTGAAGTAAAGCCTCCTTTCTGGAAAACAAAGTGGGCATTAACATTTTATCTTGTTTTTTTCCTTTTGGCAATATTTTATACTCTTCAAACTTTAGTCAAGAGAGAACGAAATAAATTTCTCATTCAGCAGGAAAGGATTGAAACAGCAAGGATTCACGAGATGGACATGCTTAAGCTTAAGTTTTTTACAAATGTGAGTCATGAATTCAG
>CAYXJA010000158.1:0-3736 GCA_964465425.1 uncultured Prolixibacteraceae bacterium
CCTGAGAATATTTCTGTCGACCTTCATTTTCATCATTACAATATTGAAGTTCTGAATCATATTATTAATGACAGTATTGGCAAATACAGCTATTATATAATTATGAATTTTGATCATCCTGAGATTAAGGATGTAATAAGCAAAATTCCGGAAGATAAGCTTTTGATAATCGACTGGAATATACATTGTGCGGAAAGTCATTCCTACGTATGTCAGGATTTTGGGAAGGTTGTATATGATATTTTTACAGAGTATTTAGAAAAGGTAAGAGAGTACAAAAAATTTATTTTTCTGTATCCGGAAAAGATGACATATCATCCTGTTGAATCGATTTCAAATTTTGTAAGGTTCTGCAAGGATAATAAGATAAATCACACAGTGCTTAAAGATCCGAAGCAGGTTGATATTCAGAAAGGAGATTTATATCTTCTTGTCAGCGACCGTACTTTGGCAATGATTCTTGATCAGGCAGCAGCAAAAGAAATGATTCCGGGAGAAGATTTCGGGATTATATCATACAATGAAACGCCGATGAAGCGTTTTGTAAAGGATGGAATAACAGTTATTTCGACCGACTTCACCCTTATGGGGCAGAAGGCAGCCGAATGTGTCTTAAGTCCGGAGAGCATCAAATATGTTGTCCCGACTCGTTTAATATTGAGAAAGTCATTTTAATAACAATAAAAACAACGAATATGTATTTTTTAGGATATGATGTAGGAAGTTCTTCAGTAAAAGCTTCACTTATAAACGGGGAAACAGGCGAGTGTGTTGCTACGGATTATTCTCCGAGGCATGAGATGACAATCACTGCAAAGCAGACAGGTTGGGCAGAACAGCACCCTGATCTTTGGTGGGAAAATCTTAAGCTGGCTACTAAGTCAGTTATGGCGAAATCTAAAGTAGATGCAAAAGATATTGAAGCAATAGGTATATCATATCAGATGCATGGACTTGTTTGTGTTGACAAGGACAATAATGTGCTCAGACCATCGATTATTTGGTGTGACAGCAGGGCAGCAGCTATTGGAGATAAAGCATTTGACTCTCTTGGAGGAGAAAAATGTCTCAGTACACTGCTCAACTCACCTGGAAACTTTACAGCATCAAAGCTGATGTGGGTAAAGGAAAATGAGCCGGGTGTTTATGCAAAAATTGACAAGATTATGCTTCCGGGTGATTATATTGCTTTGAGGCTTACAGGTGAAGCCAGGACTACAATTTCAGGCTTATCGGAAGGTATGTTCTGGGATTTTAAAAGCAAATCTGTTTCATCAATGTTGATGGAACATTATGGATTCAGCAATTCTGTGATACCTGAGATAGTTCCTACTTTCTCTGAACAAGGAAGAGTAACAAAAGCTATTGCCGATGAACTTGGCTTGGCTGAAGGAATAAAAGTAACATACAGAGGTGGTGACCAGCCAAATAATGCACTTTCACTCAATGTATTGAATCCGGGAGAGATAGCAACGACTGCAGGAACTTCAGGAGTTGTTTACGGTGTAAGCGAAGAAATAAAATACGATCCATATTCAAGGGTAAACACATTTGCACATGTTAATCATACAGAGAACATTAACCGTCTGGGAGTGTTATTATGTATAAACGGTACAGGTATCCTTAACTCATGGATGAACAAGAACGTTGGAAACAGGATGTACGATTATTATCAGATGAACGTACTTGCGGAGAATATACCTGTTGGTTCGGATGGCTTAAGCATCTTACCATTTGGTAACGGAGCAGAAAGAGTTTTAAGGAACAAGAATATAGGTGCACAAATCAGCGGTTTGAGTTTCAATACTCATACACAGGCACATTTATTCCGTGCTGCTCAGGAAGGGATAGTATTTTCACTGAACTACGGAATTGAAATAATGAAGCAGATAGGTATCAATCCAAGTGTAATAAGGGCAGGAAAAGCAAACATGTTTTTGAGTCCTGTATTCAGAGAAACACTTGCAGGCATTAGTGGTGCAACAATAGAGCTTTACAATACTGACGGTTCGATTGGGGCAGCCCGTGGGGCAGCAATAGGTTCAGGATTCTACAAATCATTTGCTGAAGCATTTGGTCGTTTGGAAAAACTGGAAACAGTTGAACCTGATATGACTAAGAAGGCAGAATATGAAGCTGCTTATGCAAGGTGGAAAGAACTTTTATCAAGATATATTTAGAGAGAATTTTAAAAATATAAAGTATAACATTAAAATTTTTTATCATGAGTGTAGTATTAGGTAATAAAGAGTATTTCAAGGGGATCGGCCAGATTCAGTATGAAGGGCCACAATCAAAGAACCCTTTAGCATTCAAATGGTATGATGCAAACAAAGTTGTAGGCGGAAAAACAATGAAGGAATATCTTCGTTTTGCAATCGCTTACTGGCACACACTCTGCGGAGCAGGTGGTGACCCATTTGGCCCTGGCACAAAGTCATTCCCATGGGATGGATCAAATGATGTAATGGTTGCAAATAAAGAAAGAATGGACGCAGCTTTTGAGTTCATTACAAAGATAGGTGCTCCTTTCTATTGTTTCCATGACACAGACGTAGCAGGTGACGGTTCAGTTTTTGAAATTGAGGGTCGTCTTGCTCAGATGGTTGAATATGCAAAGGCAAAACAAGCTGCTTCAGGAGTTAAATTACTTTGGGGTACAGCTAACGTATTCAGCAACAGACGTTACATGAATGGTGCATCAACAAACCCTGATTTCAATGTAGTAGCTAACGCTTCTGTTCAGGTTAAAAATGCAATTGATGCAACAATCGCTCTTGGCGGTACAGGTTATGTATTCTGGGGAGGAAGAGAAGGTTACATGAGTTTGTTGAACACAAACACAAAAATGGAACTTGATCATCTTGGAAGATTCCTTGGTATGGCTCGTGACTATGCGCGTAAACAAGGCTTCAAGGGTACATTCTTCATTGAACCAAAGCCAATGGAACCAACAAAACATCAGTATGATTTCGATACTCAGACTGTTCTTGGATTCCTGAATCAATATGGTCTTATCGATGATTTCAAAATGAACGTTGAAGTTAACCATGCAACATTGGCAGGTCATACATTTTCTCATGAACTTAGAATGGCTGCTGATGCAGGTAAATTAGGTTCTATCGATGCCAACAAGGGAGACAACCAGAATGGCTGGGATACTGACGAATTCCCAACTAATATCACTGAAATCACAGAAGCAATGCTTGAAATCATTCCAACAGGCGGTTTCACTGACGGTGGTATCAACTTCGATGCTAAGACAAGAAGAAATTCAACTGATCTGGAAGATATCTTCATTGCACACATTAGCGGTATGGACGTATTTGCACGTGCATTGATCATTGCTGACAAGATTATGAATGAATCAGATTATCAGAAGATCCGTGCTGAAAGATATGCTTCATTTGCATCGGGCAAAGGTAAAGATTTCGATTCAGGCAAACTTACTCTCGAAGACATGTACAAAATTGCCAAAGAAGTAGGTGAACCAAAACAAATTAGTGGTAAGCAAGAAATGCTTGAACAATTAATTAATTGCTATATTTGATCCCATAACTGGATCAAACTCCGGAAGATTTTTTTTAAATCATGTTTCCATATTGAGCCCGATTCAGAGTTATCTTTGAGTTGGGCTTTTTTATAACTAACTAAACACTATGAAGAATAACAAACTTTACATTTTAGCTCTGACTTTCGTAGCAACCCTGGGGGGTTTGCTATTTGGTTACGATAC
>CAYXJA010000159.1:0-3720 GCA_964465425.1 uncultured Prolixibacteraceae bacterium
CTACGATGCATCATTTATGTATTGGGAAGGGATGAGCTACTCCAATATGCACGATGCAGAAACAGCAGGATATGGCAATCAATACAGTGTTTTTAATAAAGACAACGGAGAAAATAAATTTTCAGTTTATTATTACATGATGATTAGCGATCCTGCTATTGAGTTTACTAACAATCAGCTTATTGAAGTACAAAGCATAGATATTTGCAATACTACTTACACAGCTCTTTCAATGAAAAACGGTGATGCATTCTCAAGGAAATTCGGTGGTGCAACAGGAAATGACAAAGACTTTTTAAAGCTTACAATTGAAGGATATGATTTATCGGGAAAGGTTATTTCTTCTTTGGATGTGTATTTAGCTGATTTCAGATCAGATAATAATTCAGAAGACTATATTATTGGCAATTGGAAGAAAATTGATGTTTCATCATTGGGTGCAGTGAATAAGATTGGGTTTAAATTTGATTCAAGCGACAAGGGCGACTGGGGAATTAATACACCATGTTACTTTTGTCTGGACAACATAGCTTATTATGAAAATGAAGATCTGCTTAATCAATAAAAAGAAATTAAAATATTTGTGTTGAAAATGTCAGTTTGCCAAACTGATAAAAAACAAAAAGGCCGGTATATCCGGCCTTTTTTATTATCTGATAAGAAATTACTTCTTAGTATTTGCTTTATAATCATTGAAAGCTTGAATATTATCCTTGCAGGTTTTTAAATAAGAATTGGCAATTTCGTTTGCTGCATCATATTTTAAAACATCTTCAAACAAAGGAATAGCTTGTGTAAACTTAGTAACAGCAAGTTCCATGTTTTTAAGATAATCTTCAGGTTTGCCTGTTGAAGCTGCCTTTGCAAGTTCATTAGCTTCATTAAAAGGAACAGAAGCCTTGTTCAACAAAGGAGAGGTCAACATCTTAAGCATTTTAGGAAGATTCTTGCTGTCAGGATACTTTGCGATAGCATCTACCAATACTTCCTGCATTTTATCTTCTTTACCTGCATCTTTATAAATATCAGCCATGTATAAAGCACAAATGTCTTCTTTATATTTTAGCTCAATTGATTTCTGGAAATAGCTCATCGCTACATCATTCTTGTTCATTTTGCTGGCAGCTAACGCCATATTGAAAGCAGTTGAACCATCTGAAGCAGCTTCTTCACCACCTTTTGCAAGATATTTTTCAAGATAGCTGAAAGCAGATTCATAATCCTTCAGTTTCAGAAAATCTGATGCTGCATATTTGAAACTACTTGTATAAAGACTTTTTGTGTTCATATCGTCAGCAACTCCTTCTTCTCCTGAATTAAGATACTTTTCCCATTGATTGATTGCTTCTACATAATTCTTGTTACGGAAAGCTTCATTACCATTGTTTTTTGCTTGTAAGCCTTCACTTAAATCCTGTGCAAATGCTGACACAGACAATAAAAACATAACTATAAATAAATATTTCTTCATACTGTTATAATATTAAAAAATTGATTACTAATATTTCACGATTTCCAAAGATAACTAAAATGATTTTTTATCAAAATCATTTGATAAAAATTGTCACTTGAAAATAATTACAATAAAAACTATGCCAAAATATAGATTAAGGATTATAAAGATCGGTATGGCGGAATTTAAGTATTTCAATTACCATCTTTTTATAGTTCCCTGCGATAGCATTATCGGGCTCTAAATCAAGAATTTTATTGAGTTTATTGAGAGCTTCGCCCCATTCCTGATTTTTATAATTAATCTTTGCTAAAAGCAATAAAACATCGTTATCGTTATTGTTTTTTTCAAATAATAATGATGCTATAAAAAGAGATTCGTTGATTTTCCCTTCATCAAAAAGTTTATTGGCTTCAGATATAGTATTGTTCATTGTTGTATCATTTTAAATTATTCAATTCTTTTATAAGCACTGTTGTTTCTTGAGTTCTTCTAACAATTTCAGAATATGTAAGAGCTTTAATGCCTTCATTATTCTCAAAATCGCAATTTAATTCTATAATATTCAAATTTGATGAATCGTATTTTGGAGACAGATTGCTTTTAGCACAAATAAAAAAAACAGACTTATTTATTTTCTCTGCAAATTTAATTATTTCACCGGTAACCTTACCTGAAAAAGAAGTATCGTCGAGAATTCCTTCTCCGGTAAAGATAGCAGAGCATTTTTTTGCTTCATCATAGAAATCAGATAATTGGAGGATAAACTCAGCACCTTGTTTAATACCGGAGTTGAATAAGGCATTAAAAGAAGCTGCAATTCCGCCTGCAGCGCCACCTCCCTCTATGCTTGAAATATCCATGCCTGTAGTTTGAAATAAGGCACCTGAAAACAATGAAAGATTTTTTTCAAGGACAAGAACTTCTTTAGGTGAAGCTCCCTTCTGTGGACCAAAAGTAAATGCTGCTCCCTGCATTCCAATAATCGGATTATCAACATCAGTAAGAATAATAATTTCTATTCCTTTAAGAAGGATTTCAGCTTCTGTTGTATCTATAAAAGTCACCTGCCCGGTAGCTGACCCGTTACCTTTGAAAATTTCTTCACCTTTGTTATAAAATTTAACTCCAAGAGCCATTAAAGCACCCATTCCTGCATCTACAGTGGCGCTACCCCCTACCCCAAGGATTATTGTACGGGCTCCGGCTTCAACAGAAAACCGGATAAGTTGTCCGGTACCGAATGAAGATGTCCTTATAGCTGAATATTCTTCGGGATGTAAAAGTTTCAGACCTGAAGCTGAAGACATATCGATAACAGCAACCCCATCCTTATTCATGTAGAAGCCACTTTGAATATCTCTTCCAAGGGGATCTTCCACTTCACAAGGAAAGAAACTGGCATTGAAGATACGTGCAATTACAGGGGCAGTATTATCTCCTCCGTCAGCAACGGGCATATTAATAATTTCAAAATCAGAAGCATATGATAGTCCGGCAGAAATAGCTTCTGCAAATTCAAAAGATGAAAGGGAACCTTTCATTGAATTAGGTGCAACAATAATTTTCATTGGAAATCTCCCCTGGAAACCTGTTGTATTCCTTTAATATTCTTTAGTTTATGCATAAGAAATTCAAGATGTTCAACATTATTGACGTAGACACGTAAAGTTCCTTCAAATATTCCGTTTTTAGTATCGACATTAACAGAGCGCATTTGAACACCAACATCCTTAGCAATGATATATGAGATATCCCCTACTATTCCGTCTCTGGCTGATCCGGAAAGATGAATAGTTGCCTGGAAGGAGTTGAATTGCTTAGTTTGCCTCCAAATAGCTTTAATGAAGCGATATGGATATCTTTCAAACATTTGCTTGGCATTAGGGCAGTTTACCCTGTGTATTTTAATACCTTCCCTGATAGTAATAAATCCGAAGATGTCGTCACCAAAGATAGGACTACAACATTGAGCAAGTTTGTAAACCACATTTTTAAGATCCTTATCAATAATGAGGAACTCGTTTCCTGAATCAAAAGTAAGGTTTTCAACAACCTTTTTGGGCAATAATTCACCAAGAACATCTTTAGCTTTACTGTCGGTGTCCTCGTTACCTTTAATAACATTCTTAAGTTCAAGGGCTTCAATCTTCCCTACTGAAACATTGTAAAACAAGTCCTGAGAAGATTTAATTTTAAAATGAGCAAGCAGTTGACGCAGCACTTCATCATTATAATCAAGCTTCCAGTTTTTGAATTTCCTTTTT
>CAYXJA010000160.1:0-3684 GCA_964465425.1 uncultured Prolixibacteraceae bacterium
ACCTTACACCGTATGAGCTATATTATGATGAGAAAAGGCAATTTTTTGTTGAGGGTACTGAATTGTTCAACAGGGCAGAGATATTTTACTCAAGAAGGATTGGATCACAACCTAAATTCAGTGAAATAAACGATTCATTAAACGAAAATGAATACATAAAATATAATCCTACTGAAACACAAATAGTAAATGCGACTAAAATTTCAGGAAGGGATAAAAACGGATGGGGAATTGGGTTTTTAAATGCAATGACTCTTGCCGGAAGAGCTGAGATAGTAGATAGTGTAACAGGAAAAAGCAGAGAGATAATAACTCAGAATTTCACTAATTATAATGTTTCTGTTATTGAAAAAGCACTTGCAAATAACTCGTATATAAGTTTGATAAATACGAATGTATCGATCTTTGGAGATTCATATGTTGCAAATGTAACCGGAACAGAGTTTAATTTAAAAAACAAAAAACAGGAATATCAGCTTTCAGGTTCAGCTTCTTTGAGTTATAAGTCTGAAGCAGAAAATAAAACCGGATTTAATTATAGTGTCAGATTCGACAAGGTAAAGGGGAAGTTTAGGTTTTATATAAGTCAGGCTCTAAATTCAGATACCTATGATGCGAATGATTTAGGTTACGTAAGAAGGAATAATGACTTAGAAAATGAAGCCCAGGTCAGTTATAATGAATTTAACCCTTTCTGGATATTTAAGAACTGGTATATGAACCTGAATTATCAGAATACCAGGTTGTATAAACCGGGGAAACATATTCAGGATCAGGTTACTTCATGGATGGAATTTACTTTAAAAAACAACATATGGTTTGGATTATGGGGTTCTTATAATTTTGCCAGTAATGATTATTTTGAAACAAGGGTAACTGATCGGTATTATAAGGGGGCGGCCTACTATGGATGGGAAGTTAATTGCAATACCGATCAAAGTAAAAAGTTGTCAGGATATATAAATATTGGACGGGCACAGGCTACATATGTGAAAGATGAAAGTTCCTTATGGTCAAATCTTGGTTTGTGGTGGAAAGTAACAGAGCGTTTTGGAATCAGTTATAATTTTTCAACTGAGCAGCAAAGAAATTTAAAAGGATATGTAGATCATAAAAGCGATTCAGAAGTATATTTTGGTTTATATGACAGGTATACATATTCTAATACTATTTCAACAGGCTATAATTTTTCAACAAAGATGTCATTAAATCTGAGGTGCAGACATTATTGGTCTATAGCAGATTATAAGGAATATTATTTTCTGAATAGCGATGGAAGCATAGCAGATTTTAATCTGACATGGAAAGATGCAGATGTTAATTATAATGCTTTCAATATTGATATGACATTCAAATGGGAGTTTGCTCCGGGAAGTGAAATATCGTTGGCATGGAAAAATTCAATTTTAACAGAAAATGGCGATACCAATATTAAATTTTCTGATAACATGAAGAAAACATTTATGGCGCCTCAAGATAATAGTCTTTCATTGAAGATATTATATTACATTGACTATAACTCACTAAGAAGAAAAAAGAGCTGATAAATTAAAATTACATCAGGTCATATAAAGCATTAACAAGGTTTTCAATTCCTTTGGCAACTACACTTATAGGTGAGTTCAACATATAAGCCGGAGTAGAAACAATTTTATTTTCCTTATCAATAACAATATCATCTCTTTCCGAATTAAGGTGAGTGCCTCCAAGACTTTCAACAGCATTGGCAGTTGTGATATCATTACCAATTGTTACGGTACCAAACCCGAGAACGCGGGTTATCAAAAGAGGAGAAATGCACATAGCTCCGATGGGTAAACCGGCTTCCAGGGCAGAATAAATACATTCTACAGTTTCCGGATTGACAAGACAATCAGGACCATCTATTGCATAAGTGAATAAGTTTTTGGCTACACCGAAACCACCGGGAAATATAATTGCATCGAAATCCTTTGGATTAAATTCCGACAATTTCTTTATATCGCTACGGGCAATACGGGCAGCTTCAATAAGGACATTACGTGATTCTTTGACCGAATTCCCGTTTATATGATTGATGACATGATATTGATTAACGTCTGGTGCAAAACATTGATAAGAAGATCCGGTCTTATCTATCGCAAGTAAAGTAAGTACTGCTTCATGTATTTCAGAACCATCATTAACTCCGCATCCTGCAAGCACAACAGCAAAATTTTTATGCTTCATCTCCTGTATTTTAAAATTCTCCTAATCAAAGCTAAGGAAAAAAATAATGCAAGAGCAAATGTTGTTCTAAAGAATTTATAATTATGAACTAACGTTATTTAAAAAAAAGATATATTTGCCGTTCAGTTTAAAAAATCTTGTATAAGAATTAACAAAATTAAAAACAAATGCAGAATAAAGGCGTTATAAGGCTATTTTCAATTTTACTGGCCTTGGTTTGTATATATCAGCTTTCGTTTACGCTGGTATCAACGCGGGTAGAAAAGAAAGCTGCCCAGATTGCAAAGGGTAATGACAAAAAAGAATTTCATTACCTTGATTCAATGTCAGGCGAGACTGTTTATAATTTTCTTGGACTTCGCAAATTCACTTATAAAGAGGTTAAACAAAGGGAAATAAATCTCGGTCTTGACTTAAAGGGTGGTATGAACGTAACCCTTGAGATTTCAGTTGTTGAACTTGTAAAGGCTTTGTCTAATTACAGCAAGGACTCGACATTTAATGCTGCCATAAGGCTTGCACAGGAAAAACAAAAAAACAGTCAGGAAGATTTTGTATCCTTGTTTGGAGAAGCATTCAGGGAAATAGATCCTAATGCAAGGCTTGCTGCAAATTTCCTTACTCCAGAATTGAAAGATCGTATTACATTCAATTCTACAAACAATGAAGTAATTGAAGTTATTAAAGAAGAAGCTGATGCAGCTATTGATAACTCATTTAACATCTTAAGATCTCGTATCGACCGTTTTGGTGTTGTTTCACCAAATATTCAAAAGCTTTCACAAAGAGGCAGAATTCTTGTTGAACTTCCGGGTGTAAAAGATAAAGAACGAGTTCGTAACCTTCTTCAGGGAACAGCTTCTCTTGAATTTTGGGAAACATTTGAGAATCAGGAAATATATCCTTATTTGCTTGAAGTAAATAACATGTTGAAAGACATGAATATTGGGACAAGCAGTAAATCAGCAAAAAGTTCAACAGAAACTTCAGCAGCAACAAGCATTCTTGATGAAGCAAAAGACAGTACATCTCAGGTTTCAGAAGGAGAAAAGAAAGAAGATTTATCTCTTCTTGATGAAATTGAAACTGAAAAGAGTACTAGTCCGGCAGATGCTTCCGGAAATGTGAGTGCTGATTATCCTTTGTTCAATGTTTTGATGCCAAACGTAAACAATCAGGGTCAGTTATTCCCTGGTCCCGTTGTTGGTATTGCAAATTATAGCGACACATCAACTGTAAACTATTATATAAGTTTAGCAAAACAGAAGTCACTTCTTCCAAGAGACTTAAAGCTTAGCTGGCAATTGAAACCTTTTGATGAAAAGGGAGTATTTTACCAACTTGTTGCATTAAGGGTAACTACCCGCGATGGTAAGGCTCCTCTTGACGGTGGTGTTATTACTGATGCTAATCAGGACTTCGGACAAAGTCAGGCAACTGCTGAAGTTAATTTTAGCATGAACAGTGAAGGCTCAA
>CAYXJA010000161.1:0-3651 GCA_964465425.1 uncultured Prolixibacteraceae bacterium
AAGGTAAAACAAACTGTAAACAACGGTCCTGTAATATTTAACATTGACGTCGATCCATTATAAAAAAATTCAATGGAAAAAATTGTGATGTCATTATGAGTTAAAATATTATTTTTGGGACTACAAAAAATAGATACATGGGTAAAGTAATAGTTATTGCAAATCAGAAAGGTGGAGTTGGAAAAACAACAACAGCAATCAATCTTTCTGCAAGTTTAGCCGTTTTAGAAAAGAAAGTTTTATTAATAGATGCGGATCCTCAGGCAAATGCAACCTCCGGATTAGGATTTGATTTAAAGAATATTGATAATAGCATTTATGAATGCATAATAGATCATATAGACCCGGAGACAGCCATATTAAAAACAGAAATAGAAAGTCTTCATTTGATGCCTTCACATATTGATTTGGTAGGAGCTGAAATTGAAATGCTCAATATGCCTGACAGGGAAAAAGTATTAAAGCAGGTTACTGATTCATTGAAGGAAAAATATGATTTTGTAATAATCGATTGCTCACCTTCATTAGGACTTATCACTGTAAATGCATTAACAGCAGCCGATTCAGTAATAATACCGGTTCAAAGTGAATATTTTGCATTAGAAGGATTGGGCAAGCTTTTAAATACAATAAAAATCATACAGAGCAAGCTTAATCCACAACTTGAAATAGAAGGATTCCTGCTGACCATGTACGATTCAAGATTGAATCTGTCAAATCAGGTTTACGATGAGGTCAAAAGGCATTTTCAGGATATGGTATTTGATACAGTAATACAAAGAAATGTAAGGCTCAGCGAAGCACCCAGTCACCGGAAACCGGTTTTGTTGTATGATGCCACATCAAAAGGTTCAACCAACCACTTAAGTCTGGCACAGGAATTAATAGAAAAGAATAGCGTCAAATTTTCGAAACAATAATTATTTACCGAATCTAAAGAAAAAGAAATGGCCAAAAGACATGCTTTAGGAAGAGGGTTAGGTGCCCTGATTGATGATTCAGCAACAATGGGTCCCCAGACAGCTACCCTTATCGATGAAATTGAAATCAGCATGATTGAGACCAATCCATGGCAACCAAGAACAACTTTTGATGAAGAAGCGCTGATTGAACTTTCCAATTCAATAAGGGAGGTTGGCATTATTCAGCCTTTGACTTTAAGGAAGATTTCAGAAAACAAATATCAGATTATAGCGGGAGAAAGAAGGTTCAGGGCATCAAAGATGGCAGGACTGACAAGGATTCCAGCTTATATAAGGGAGTCGGATGATTCCAACATGCTTGAGCTTGCACTCATTGAAAACATTCAAAGGGAAGATCTTGATGCAATTGAGGTGGCAGTAAGCTATCAGCGCCTTATTGATGAATGTAGTCTGACACAGGAAAATCTTGGTGAACGTGTAGGAAAAAAGCGTTCAACAGTAACTAATTATCTCAGACTATTAAAATTGCCTGCGTTAATTCAAAAGGCAATACGTGAGAGAGAAATAACAATGGGACATGCAAGGGCAATAATCAATGTAGAAGATCCCGAAACACAAATAATGCTTTTCAAGCAAATAGTAAAGTATGACTTTTCAGTAAGAAAGATAGAAGAAATAGTAAGAAAAATCAACAACGAAGGAGAAGAGAAAAAGCCTGAAAAGACAATTAAAATTCCTAAGTTCCCTGAAGAATACGATGAGTTGAAGAAACACCTTTCAAAGCATTTTGAATCGGAAGTAGATTTCAAGATGAATAATAAAGGGAAGGGTAAAATCGTTATACCATTCAAATCCGAAAAAGATCTTGAGAGGATAATAGGAGTTTTAGATAAATTAAACAAATAATAATCATATTTTGAATTTATGGATTAAGGGCATATTGCTAATGTTCCTTAGCCTGTTTTGTTTTTTACAGGTTAACGCCCAAAATACAGTTGAGAAAAAAGATACTGTTGATTTAAAAAAAGAAATTACAGTAAAGAAGCACATTCCGGGAAAGGCAACTGCATACTCTGCTGTATTGCCCGGTCTTGGACAAATATACAACAAGAAATGGTGGAAAGTGCCAATTGTATATGCAGGTTTTGGAGCTTTGGGCTATTACATAAATCAAAACCATAAATATTACCTCGGATACAAACGCTGTTACATGGACGTGTCTGATGATGATCCGGCAACGGCTTATTACAAAGAGATGTTTCCTGATTACAATTTCGATGATGCGGAAGTAAGTTCTCTCAAAGATATGTTTGAAGTGAGAATTGACAGTAAAAGACGTCAGAGGGATTTATTCGTAATCATAACTGCAGGGTTCTATCTGCTTAATATTATGGATGCTAACATAGATGCACATTTTTTAGATTTCGATATAAGTGAAGATTTAACGTTTAATTTTGAGCCGGTTTTTGTCGATCCTATTACAAATTCTATTATCTTAGGAGGTCAATTGGCTATAACATTTTAAAGGAGGTTCTTAATGAGGAAAAAAATTTCTGTTCTTCTGATCATTTTATTATCCCACATATCCTATTCTGTTAAAACATTTGCAGAAGGCAAACCTACTATGTTGCCAATGCCAAGAATTGAAGTAGCGCTCATAGATTCCAACGGGCAGCTTGATACATTCAAGGCTTATCCTGATGAATTTATCGACGATGTAATGTCGGCAAAGGTTGATAGTATGGCCAATGATTATTACATCAAAACTATTTTCAATCTCGACTCAATTTCTAATCCCGTCTTTTCTGAAGACAATCTTGTACCGGGAGATTCTGCCGACCTGAACCTTGGTATGGCAAATGGCCTTACTGATTCATTAATAATGAAGAGACTTGCAGATATCAGTTCATTTATCGATTTATCATTCAACAGCAAGGTCAGGGATATGATTGAATTCTACACAAAGAAAAGGCATGATAAGATTGAAACGATGCTGGGGCTTACAAGCTTTTATTTTCCAATGATAGAAGAAACCCTTGACAAGTATCAGCTTCCTCTTGAACTGAAATACATGGCAGTTATTGAATCAGCGATGAATGCAAGGGCTGTATCAAGAGTAGGTGCATCAGGACTATGGCAGTTCATGTATAGAACAGGCAAGCTTTACGATTTGGAAGTAAACTCATACATTGATGAAAGGTATGACCCGATTAAAGCTACCGATGCAGCGGCCAGATATTTGAGAGACTTATACTCTATTTACGGTGATTGGCATCTTGTTATTGCTGCCTATAATTGTGGTCCGGGAAATATCAACAGGGCAATAGCAAGAACAGGGGGCAAGCAGGATTACTGGGAAATATATTCAAGATTGCCAAAAGAAACCAGAGGATATGTGCCTGCATTTATTGCAGCAGCCTATACGGTCAATTATTACAAAGAGCATAATCTAATACCAAAAGAACCTGTTTTCAATATCACTACTGATACAATCGTAATAAACAGTTATTTAAACCTTAATCAGATTGCAAATGTTTTAAATCTTGACATTCAGCTGATCAGAGATTTGAATCCTATTTATAAAAAAGATATAATCCCTGCTACACCAACAAAGACTTATGCACTTACTTTACCGGAAGAAGCTGTAATTAAGTTTATTGAGCAGGATTCTATGGTTTTTGCATATAACAGAAGCACTTATTTTCCTAATAACACAATAAAGAATCCG
>CAYXJA010000162.1:0-3648 GCA_964465425.1 uncultured Prolixibacteraceae bacterium
AACTTGTCCGGTAATACAAACAACAGGTGTTGAATCTATCATTGCATCTGCTATTCCTGTAACCAGATGTGTTGCTCCTGGTCCTGACGTTGCTATACATACTCCTGTTCTGCCCGTTACCCTTGCATAACTCTGTGCAGCATGTATTGCTCCCTGTTCATGACGGGTAAGTATATGTCTAAGATGATCGCGATGGTCGTAAAGTGCATCATATACAGGCATGATAGCTCCACCGGGATATCCGAATATTGTGTCAACTCCTTCTTCTAAAAGTGAACGAATTATTGCTTCTGAACCATTTATTTTTTCAGCCATCTTTTTACAATTTTATTGGTTTTAAATCTGTCTTACAGCTCCTTTATCCGCTGAAGAAACAAGACTGGCATATGCTTTTAATGCTTTGCTGATTTCCCTCGAACGTTGAGGTTTAAATGCATCGTTGCCTTTTGCCATTTCTTCAGAACGGCGCTGTTCAATTTCTTTCTCACTAATCAATAAATTTATTTTTCTTGCCGGAATATCGATTTCAATTTTATCTCCGTTTCTTACCAGACCTATTTCTCCTCCTGCTGCTGCTTCAGGTGAAACATGTCCGATGGACAATCCTGAAGTTCCTCCTGAAAAACGACCATCTGTTATAAGAGCACATGCCTTGTCAAGCTTAACTGTTTTTATATATGAAGTGGGATAAAGCATTTCCTGCATTCCGGGACCACCTTTAGGCCCTTCGTAAAGGATGAATACTACATCACCGGCTTGTACTTCTTCTCCAAGTATTCCATTGCAGGCAGCTTCCTGTGAATGGAAAACTTTAGCAGTACCGTTAAACTTGTAAACTGACGGATCTACTCCGGCAGTCTTGACAATGCAGCCGTCTTTGGCAATATTGCCAAAGAGAACGGCAAGCCCTCCTTCTTTATTGTAAGCATTTTCTAAATTGCGGATACATCCGTTTACCCTGTCTGAATCTGCTTCTTTATAATAATTATCCTGACTTCCCATTACAAGGTTAAACTTGTTTCCGGGAGCAGCGAGATATCTTTTACGTGCTTTTTCAATTGCACTGTCTCTGATAATATCAAACTTGTCTATTGCTTCTCCAATAGTCATCCTGTCTACTCTGTTTGTGCTGCGATCTATCAAACCTGCACGATCAAGCTCACCCAATATACCTATTATACCACCGGCCCTGTTAACATCTTCCATGTGATATTTAGAACTTGGAGCTACCTTGCATAGATTTGGAACTTTTCTTGATAAGCTGTCAATATCAGCCATAGTGAAGTCAACTTCGGCTTCATGGGCTATTGCCAATAAATGAAGTATTGTATTTGTGCTTCCTCCCATACCAATATCAAGCGTCATTGCATTCATGAAAGCTTCTTTTGTTGCTATTGACCTGGGCAGCACTTTATCATTTCCTTTGAAATAATATTCTTCAGCATTTTCAACAATCAGGTCGGCTGCTTCATAAAATAATTCATTTCTTAATGAATGGGTAGCTACAACACTTCCATTTCCGGGTAGTGCCATACCTATTGCTTCAGCAAGACTATTCATTGAATTAGCTGTGAAAAGACCGGAGCATGATCCACATGTAGGACAAGCACTTCTTTCAACTTCTTCTACCCTTGAATCCGGAACGTTCTTGTCAGCTCCCATTACCATTGCATCAATAAGGTCCAGTTTTTCACTTTCAAGTTTACCTGCTTCCATCGGTCCTCCGGATACAAATATTGATGGAATGTTAAGCCTCATGGCTGCCATCATCATTCCCGGAGTTATTTTATCACAGTTCGAAATGCAAATCATAGCATCTACAGTGTGGGCATTACACATATATTCAACACTATCAGCTATGAGATCCCTTGAAGGAAGTGAGTATAACATTCCATTATGACCCATTGCTATTCCATCGTCGATAGCTATTGTATTGAATTCAGCTGCAAAACAGCCTTTTTCTTCAATTCTTTTCTTTAGTACCTGACCGATTTCATGAAGATGAACATGGCCCGGAACCATTTGTGTAAATGAATTTACAATTGCGATAACAGGTTTGTTAAACTGTTCTTCTTTCATCCCGTTAGCTCTCCATAAAGCACGGGCTCCGGCCATCTTACGACCTTGTGTTGATGTAGCACTTCTTAGCGTATTCATTTTTTCTAAATTTTTTTATAAAAAAAGCCATCCTCTTTTATTGAGAATGGCCTGTTAATATTTTTATGTCTTATTTGCATTACATAACCATTCTCATCTCTTTGAAATGACGACCACCACTGCTAGTAGCACGATATCAAGAATGGAAATGTTAAGCAATCTTTTCATATTTCACTTATTATGCCAACAAATGTAAAAATAAAATTCAAAAATCAAAATCTATCTTTAAGAATATAGCTTATTTAGGTTTCAAATATTAATTAATGGTATAATACAAAGTTTTAAATTAATATTTTTTACGATTTAATTCTGATTTTCGATAAATATCTGAACAGCTTTAAACTTTCATTCTGGCTTTTTTGTTTACTGAAATTATTGATATAAGAACTAATTTTTAATTGTTCCTTCGACTTTTTTGATTATATTAATAACAAATTAAACTTAACAATTATGAAAGATCCTAAAATTGCAGCTAAAACTCCTAAAGCCATAGAACTTGAACCCGGAAATTATCACTGGTGTGCTTGCGGTGAAAGTAAAAACCAACCTTTTTGTGACGGTTCTCATAAAGGAACTGAGTTTACTCCCTTGTCATTTGATATAACGGAGAAAAAGACATATTTCCTGTGTCAGTGTAAACATTCTGCAAATAAACCATTTTGTGACGGCACACACCGGAAATTATAGAAGCCTATAACTCTTTAAAGAAGTATTTTCCTGCTTTGCAGATTGGGCATTCAAAATCTTCCGGGATTTCTTCAAAAGGTGTTCCCGGGGGTATTCCATGTGACGGTTCTCCAATTTCAGGATTATAGGTGTAGCCACATATCGTGCATATGTATTCAGAATGTGTTGTTTTAACTTCAATCTTTTCTTTGGGCTCCTCTTTAAGTTTCTCCGGATCAATATATGTAGGTGCATTCTTTGGTGCAAGCATCTTGTAATGTGAATGGTAATATTCATAAGTGAGAGGTGGAAGATCACTTAATTTCTCCGATTCCAAAACTTCCCCAAAGAATACAATGTGAGTACCACAATCAATTTCATTTATTACCTTACATTCAAAGGTAGCTATTGAAAAATCAGTTATTACCGGAATACCCGTTACCCCATATTTATATTTATGAAGAGCAAACTTGTCAATATCTCTGCTTGATTTAAATCCAAAGTCTCCTATTATTGCAATGTTGAGATCTTTCTGAAGTACTGAAAGTGAAAAAAGTTTACTTTTTTGAATTATAGGACAGGTGTAATTTTCTTTGTTGCAACTTATTGCCATTGTAGAAGGGGAAGATGTTATCTGAAAGCCAGTATTTCCAATATACCCTGATTTCTTTCCTTGATATTCAGAGCATATAACATATAATCCATATGATAACTTATGGAACGATTTAAAATCAATCATATCAATTATTTACTATTAATATTAGGTCCTAAAATTTCATTTATTGCTTTCTCAAAAGTAGGATATTTAAACTCAAACCCCTTGTT
>CAYXJA010000163.1:0-3646 GCA_964465425.1 uncultured Prolixibacteraceae bacterium
TACTGTAAAGGAACAATATCAGGTAGGTGCATACATTTTGAAAGAAAGCTTTGACATCGAAAATGATGGCATTGTACCAATTAATAGTTCATCTTTTGCGGGGCATTCGCCCAAACTTGTTCGCTTTTTTGAAGAACACAATCATGCAGAAATAAATACAGGAATCGAAGGTTCAACAGAACTTCATGATTCTATCAAATTTGATTTAATGAATGTTGCACCTCCTGTAATTACATGGCCTGTTGTTAAGAATGAATTTCTCAAGCACTCCCAGTACCGTAATATTACCTGGAAATGTCCTACATCTATTTATCAGGTGAATATATGGTTATCGCTCGATAGTGGTCTGACTTATAATAAAATTGCAGAGAATTTCAATGCTCAAAACATGGCATACAGTTGGTTTATTCCTGACACTAACTCTACTAAATGCCTTATCAAAATCTCAGATGCTTTGAATGAAAATAATTTCTCAGTTTCAGATAATGCCTTTTACATTTTCCATAATAAAGTTTCATTTGATAATCCAACCACTAAAACATATTTTGCTCCGGAAAAGACTAACTCGGTTAGTTGGTATCAGTATGGTTTATCAGAAATGATAAAAATTACTTATTCTGACCCTAAGCATAGTTTTGAAAAAGTAATAAGTCAGGAAATCCCGGCAAGTAATTCATATAACTCATTTAGTTTTTATGCGGACAACTCCTTCCCTCCAACCGATTCTGCATTTATAAAAATACAATTGCTTGGTCTTGAAAAATATTACGATGATGAAATATATATTTTCAAAACTCAACCATTCATGTTTCTTGGTTCTCCTGAAATAAAAATTACTTCTCCTTCTGATTATTATACCGATATATTTGGAACTAACGGTGAGAAACTACACATCGATTCTACATACAATATCAAGTGGGAAACTGAGGGTGAAATTAACTTTGTTAAAATAAGCCTTTGCGATTCATCTAAAAATATTATTAAAACAATTTCTAAAAAAGTACACAAACCGGGATTTGCATCCAAGGGAAGTCTAAATTGGAAGATTCCGGAATACTATGGTGACAAGTTTTATTTACTTGCTGAAGGAGGAATAAATGAGCAAAATATTACTATAAGTGAATACTCCAAATATCCAATAAGAATAAACAGACAAACCCAAATAATATCTCCAATTGAAAATGAAACAAATATCACATTCACTCCTTGTTTTGATTTAAAAAACAACCCTTTGGCAACTGAGTACAATTTTGAAATTATAGATATTGATAGTGAAGGAGAGGAATATTACCAAAATATATCTTCGGATAACAACATAACGTGCATTAGTGGCTTTGGAAATGAATTATTCCCTGGTAAGAAATATTCATTAACTGCCCAAATTATTTTAGACTCCATTAAATTTTACAAAACAAGAATAAACTTTACAGTTAAAAAAGATAAACCTGATGGTTTCAAAATTATAAGTCCAAAAGAAGGAGCTATAACCCAAGGTAATGAATTAAAAATCGAATGGAATAATGCAGCCGGAGCATACGGATATGAAATTGAAATAATAAATAAGGGTAACTCTATTTTAAACAACACATACAACAAAATGGATACGTCAATAATTGCAGAACTAGGAAACCCGGGCATACCGGATACTTTATATCTTAAAGTATCAGCAATTAATGAATATGGTATTACTTCAACCCAAAGTTATTTCTTTAAAAATAACAGAACAGATATAATCTCAATATTAGATGAGCAGGTAAAAATGATGATATATTCAAATAAGTTTGATGATAAAATTTCTATAGATCTGTTTATACCAGAAGGAATTGACAAGAAAATATTTGGAGGAGCAATTTACAACTTGACCGGACAAAAAGTATTTAATATCAATCCTGAAATCTTACATCCGGAAAATAATAGAATACAAATAAACAGAAATTTATTTAATGAAGGTATTTATATTGGAGTAATAAGAACCAACAATGCAACAATAAAACAAAAGTTTACAGTAGTTTATTAAACTCTTGTTTTGCATCTTTTCTTTGTAAAACTTAACTATAAAAGACTATTTGTAGTAGTATCCGGGAAAACCATCTTTGGTTTAAAGGACTTGGCTTCTTCAAAATCCATTGTTGCATATGACATTATAATTACAACATCACCAACAGCAACTTTTCTGGCAGCAGGACCATTAAGACAAATAACACCTGAACCTCTTTCTCCCTTTATAACGTATGTGTCAAGCCTTTCTCCGTTGTTAATATTTACAACCTGCACCTTCTCAAATTCAATCAGATTAGCGGCATCCATCAAATCCTCATCAATAGTTATACTACCTACATACAAAAGATTGGCTTCAGTTACAGTTACCTGATGAATTTTAGATTTACATACTTCTATAAACATCACTAAAAATTTACATTATCAATTAATCTCACTTTACCACAATGAACAGCTATGCATCCAACTTTGTTGACTTTATCATCCCACGAATTTACTGTTTGGAGATTAATCTCATCAACTATTTCAAAATATTCAGTTTCAAGAAACGAATTAGCATTAATAGTATTAATTACCCACGCTTTTATTTCACCAACTGAAAAACTTCTTGATTTCTTAACAGCAGCAAACAACGTAGCTGAAATTAAAGCTGCTGCCGCTCTTTCTTCTGAAGAAAGAAGCATGTTTCTTGAACTCATGGCTAATCCGCTTTGCTCTCTGATAATGGGACAAGGCACTATCTCAACATTCAAATTCAGCATTTCTGTCATTCTTCTGATTATAGCCAATTGCTGAAAATCTTTTAACCCAAAAAAAGCCTTGTCAGGTTTAACTGCTTCGAATAACTTACTTACTATCTGAGCAACCCCGTTAAAATGACCGGGTCTGAATTTGCCTTCCATTACCGTCTCCAGATCCCCAAAGTTAAAAATTCTATTATCTTCTTCAGGATACATTTCTTCAACTGTCGGAGCAAATACAATTCTGCATGAAGTCTTTTCAAGTAATTCTAAATCTTTATTAAGATCTCTGGGATAACGTTTTAAATCTTCTTTATTATTGAACTGTGTAGGGTTAACAAAAATACTTACAACTATTATGTCGCTTTCTTTACCTGCTTTATCTACCAATGAAATATGACCTTCATGAAGCGCCCCCATTGTTGGAACAAAACCTACGACCGATTTACCGACCTTAATTTGTTCTAAAAATGTACTTAATTCTTCTTTGTTTGTAAAAACTTTCATAATGGAAAATGAAAGTGCAAAATAAATAAATAATTCAATATCATTCCAAATGTGAACATTATCTTTTCCTTAAACAGGCTTTACTGTTAAATGATTGATTATTTAGTGATTTTTTGTAATTTTGCAAAATCAAAATCTATTTATATAGAAATGGAAAAGAAAAAGGTATTGTTTGTTTTTCAGGAAATCACTCCTTATCTCCCCGAAACCGAAAAATCTCTTATTGGCAGATACCTTCCACAAGGAATTCAGGAAAGAGGAAAAGAAATAAGAACATTCATGCCAAGATACGGATGTGTTAACGAACGACGTAATCAACTGCATGAAGTAATCCGACTTTCAGGCATGAACCTTGTGATTAATGATACAGACCACCCTCTGATTATTAAAGTTGCTTCGAT
>CAYXJA010000164.1:0-3642 GCA_964465425.1 uncultured Prolixibacteraceae bacterium
CACCTGAGACATGAAAAATTTGTCATGAAAGGTGGTCCCGATGGTGGAGACGGAGGTAGAGGTGGTCATATTATTTTGAGAGGAAATGCTCAATTATGGACGCTCCTTCATTTAAAATATAGGAAACATATATTTGCCGGCCATGGAGAGTCGGGAGGGAGACAATGCAGTACAGGGGCTGACGGGGAAGATATTTATATAGAAGTTCCTCTGGGGACAATCGTAAAAGATGCAGAAACAGAGGAATTTATAATGGAGATCACAGAAGACGGTGAAGAACAGATATTAATGAAGGGTGGTCGGGGAGGACTAGGAAATACTAATTTTAAAACTTCCACTTTACAGACCCCCCGTTTTGCTCAACCGGGAGAACCATTGGTCGAAGGTTGGCGTATATTAGAACTTAAAATCCTTGCAGATGTTGGCTTGGTTGGATTTCCAAGTTCCGGCAAATCAACTCTTTTATCTGTAGTTTCAGCTGCGAAACCAAAAATAGCAGATTATCCATTTACAACTCTTGTTCCTAATTTAGGTATTGTTGGTCATCGTGATGATAAATCGTTTGTTATGGCTGATATACCAGGTATAATCGAGGGAGCACATGAAGGCCGTGGTCTTGGATTAAGATTTCTGAGACATATTGAGCGTAATCCTGTTTTGTTGTTTATGGTACCTGCTGACAGCAAAGATCATTTAAAGGAATATAATATTTTGCTTAATGAGTTGAAGGAATATAATCCCGAATTATTGGACAAACAAAGATTGCTTGCAATTTCAAAAGCTGATTTACTTGATGAAGAATTAATGAAAGAAATAAGCAAGGAATTTAAGGGTATTCCACATATTTTTATATCTTCAGTCACAAATTTTAACATTACTAAACTGAAAGATAAAATCTGGCAGATACTTAACGGGTAAAATAAAATGCTATGCCTGAGTGGATTAATAATATTGATACTGATATTTTTCTTGGTTTAAATGGTATTCATTCTGTTTTTTTTGATCCATTCTTTACTATTGTTACAAGTTTACAGGTATGGTTTCCCTTGTATATATTAATTGTTTTTCTACTCTTGAAAAAGTATGGCATTTCAGGACTTTGGATAGTTATATTTTTTATTCTGACAGTAACAATTAGTGATCAGACTTCAGGATTGATTAAAGATTTAGTTCAAAGATTAAGGCCATCCCAGGAACCTTTACTCCAGGGTAAGGTTCATACTCCGATTGGTATTGGTGGTTTATATGGATTTGTTTCAGGACATGCGACCAATGTTTTTTCAATTACAATTCTAATAAGTTTACTTGCCAGAAATAAATGGGTGACAATCATGTTTTTGTGCTGGGCAATAATTGTATCTTATTCAAGAATTTATGTTGGAGTACATTATCCTTTTGATATATTATGCGGAGCAATTTTAGGAGGTTTGATTGGATGGGGAGTTTATTGTCTTCTTCGACTTTTTGATTCAAGGTTTCAGCGAAATGGTATTTATAAAAAAGGACGGTGGAATAAAGAAGAAATAGTTCCATTAATAATTGCATTTGTTTTCATATTCTGCACTATATTATTTACTTCAAGGATAATTATCAGATACTATCTTTAAAACTGATGTATGAATTCTTTAAAAGATTTTTATTTAAATAAAATTGAAGAAGAAAGCTCTGCGTTATTTAAAATTAAAAGAAATCTTAATATCTTATCGATATTAAGATTATTGTCTTTCGTTCTTTTTGTTTTTCTGCCTTTTAAGACATATCATATTGATCATTATCTGGCATTTACATCTGCTTTTGTGTTTTTAGTTATCTTTTTATTTTTAATCAGGTTGCATGCAGCAGTAAAAACAAAAAAGATTTTTACTGAAAATCTTATTAATATATTTAAGGATGAACTTCTTTCATTAAATCATATCTTTTCTCAATTTGATGATGGAAACGAATTTATTGATTCCACACACATAAATTCCTTTGACCTTGACCTTTTTGGTAAAGGTTCTTTATTCCAGTTTTTAAACAGAACTTTCATAAAATCGGGTAAAACGGAGCTTGCAAATACTTTGGTCAATCCAATCAAGGATGCCGGGAAAATTATAGAAAGGCAGGAGTCAGTTAAGGAATTGGCTGAATTGACCGATTGGAGACACGCTTACAAAGCAAAGGGAAAAATATTCATTGAAGATGAAAATTTTAATAGTATAGTTGATAACTGGGAGAATGAAACATTCAAATTGAAATCGGAGAAAGTAATAAAACCCTTTTTGATAATTCTGCCCCTATTTTCGCTATTAACCTTATTGTTTTGGATAATAACAGGTAATACCCTTTTGTTTTTATTGTCATGTATTGTTCAATTAGTGTTTTGGCTGTACGAGAGAAAAAATACATCGTTGATATACAATAAATTCGGAAAACGTCAGCAAATTCTGTCACTTTATGCAAATATGATAGAAATGATAGAAGGTGTAAGTTGGAAATCATCAGAATGTAGAAACATTGTTGACAGATTAAAGAAGAAAGAGGCTACATCTAAAGAGATTTTTCGTCTGAAAAGAATTACTTCCTTATTCGATAACAGGAATAATTTCATTGCCGGTTTCTTGTTGAACATGACTTTTATGTGGGATATCATGTTTTCATATTTTCTGATTATGTGGCATGAAAAAAACAAAAATAATTATAAAGTATGGGACAAGACAATAGCTTTTTTTGATGCTGTTAATTCATATGCCAATTTTAGTTTTAATCATCCTGAATATATATATCCGGAAATAAGTGACACTAATTTTATTATTGAAGCTCAATCTGTCGGGCATCCTCTTATTCATCCGGATAAGAGAATAGGTAACGATTTTAAAATTGATGATGAAAATTTCATAACAATAGTTACCGGTGCAAATATGGCCGGGAAGAGCACCTTTTTAAGAACCATAGGTGTTAATTTGATTTTAGCCATGAATGGAGCTCCGGTTTGTGCTTCTTCTTTTAAATTCACTCCGGTAGAAGTATTTTCAAATATGCGGACAACAGACTCTTTGTTTAGTGAAGAATCTTTTTTCTTTGCTGAACTTAAAAGACTTAAATCTATTCTGGATGAAATACTTAATGGAAGAAAAATAATAATAATTCTGGATGAAATATTGAAGGGAACTAACTCGGAAGATAAGCTGAAGGGTTCTCAGAAGCTTGTGAAAAAGCTTATTGAAATGAATGCGCCAACAATTATTGCCACCCATGATATTAAACTTACTGAAATGGAAAATCAATACACCGGGCAAATAAGGAATCTTTGTTTTGAAATAGAGATAAAAGATGAAGAAATGCATTTTGACTATAAGATCAGAGAAGGTATAACAAGAACGATGAATGCAACATTCCTTATGAAAAAAATGGGAATAATTGAATAATTTGATGTAATTTCAATGTTTTAAACCATTTGAAAATTTTTCTCAGAAACTCAATAAATATGCACAGTTATATTGTTAAGTATCAGTTTGTAATACTTCTATTTGTTATTTTATCATTCAGATTAAGTGCTTCAGAGATTTCATTTGATAAGATGACACTACCACTTCCGCATTCAAATGTACTTGCAATAAATCAGGACAAGCAAGGATTTATTTGGTTTGGAACACGAAATGG
>CAYXJA010000165.1:0-3586 GCA_964465425.1 uncultured Prolixibacteraceae bacterium
TTGACGCAGCACTTCATCATTATAATCAAGCTTCCAGTTTTTGAATTTCCTTTTTACAATTTCCTTTCCGTTTTCCGCTTCTCTTTTTTTCTCCTCATTCAAGCTGGCCTTAATTCTGGTCTTAGCCTTTGAAGTAACAACAAAATCAAGCCAGTCGAGCTTAGGCCTTTGATTCGAAGATGTTTCAATAGAAACCTGGTCACCATTTTTAAGTTTATATTTAATGGTTACCTTTTTTTGGTTTACTTTTCCACCCACACATCTGTCGCCCAGATCAGAATGGATTTCATAAGCAAAGTCAAGGATGGTGGATCCAGCCTGTAATTTCTTCAGGTCACCTTTAGGAGTAAAAATATAAATCTCATCATCATAAATATTTGACTTGAAATCTTCAATAACCTCATTAGTATCGCCGGTTGAATTTTCAAGCATTTCCCTGATCCCTTTAAGCCATTTATCGAGCTCGTCGTTACCTTTGCCTCCTTTATATTTCCAGTGGGCAGCGAGGCCTTTTTCAGCAACTTCATCCATTCTTCTGGTTCTGATCTGCACTTCAACCCATTTACCCAGAGGTCCCATCACTGTTGTGTGCAATGATTCATAACCATTGGATTTGGGAATTGAAATCCAGTCGCGCATACGCTCCGGATTAGGCTGATATTCTTCTGTAACGATGGAATAGACCTGCCAGCAATCAGATTTCTCATTGGCAATATCAGAATCAAGAATAATTCTGATTGCAAACAAGTCGAATACCTCTTCAAATGTTACCCTTTGCTTTTTCATTTTATTCCAGATAGAATAAATTGATTTGGTACGGGCTTTCATTTCAAACTTAAATCCTTTTGATTTAAGTTTTAGCTCAATAGGTTTAACAAAAGCGCTAACGAAATTTTTCCTTTCCTCTACCGTATCTTCAAGTTTCTTAACGATATTGGAATACTCTTCAGGGCGCAGATACTTTAAAGAAGCATCTTCGAGCTCTGTCTTAATATTATAAATGCCCATTCTGTGAGCAAGGGGAGCATAAAGAAAAGACGACTCACTTGCATACTTTTCCTGCAGTTCAGCCGGCAAATTATCAAGGTGTCTCATATCCTGAAGCCTGTCAGCTATTTTAATCAGTACTACCCTGAAATCGCCTGACAAAGCAAGTAAAAGTCGTCTGAAGTTTTCTGAGTGAACAGAAATAGTAACAGTATCGATGGAGTTTATTTTAAAGAGGCCATCGAGAAGTTGCATAACCTGGTCGCCAAATAGCTGAGGCAATTTAGAAATAAGGTCATCTTTTTCATGCGTACTTTCAAAAACATTATGGAGTAAAGCTGCCACTACCGGGTCGGTTCCCAAGCCAATTTCAAGGGCAACAATTTTAGCAACAGCCAATGAATGAAAGATAATCGGACCACCCGATTCCCATGAAGTATCACCCAGTATTTCATAAGCTGCCCGGGCAGCATCCTCTACTTTTTTTAAATCGATATTTTGATTATTCTTTTTGAAAAGTGTCAGCATCTCCTGCAAAACAACTTCAAACCCGGCATTATCTTCCATGATGATAGTATTTAATATTTAAAAGAATACCCTCAAAACAAAAATAAAAATAAAAGAATGTAATATAGAAATAAAAAATCCTGCTTCTTATGGAAGCAGGATTTAGTAATCTATAGTTAAGATATTAAAATCTGTCTTCCAGAATTTTCTTAATTTCGATGATCCCTATTAACTTATTTTCGCCAATATTGATATCGCCTCGTTCTTCCATTCTTTCAACAATCTCTTCAATTGTAGTTATTGGAATTTTGTAATCACGAAGTCGGGTTTTTAGACCAAGAGATTCGAAAAATTCAACAGTTTTTGCAATAGCTTTATCAATAACATATTTATCATCTGAGCCTTCAATTCCCCATACTCGTTTTGCGTACTGAATGATCTTGTCCTTCTTTGATTCTCTCATAATATTCATCACTCCAGGGAGGACAATTGCAAGAGTGCGTGCATGATCAACACCGTGAAGAGCAGTAATTTCATGTCCAATCATATGAGAAGTCCAGTCTTCAGGAACCCCGCTTTTAATTATACCGTTAAGAGCCATCGCCGCGCACCACATGAAGTTGGCACTTGCATCATAATCAGCAGGATTTTTATATACTTTCGGGCCTTCTTCAATTAAAGTCAGCAAAATATCTTCAGCAATACGATCCTGAAGTTTAGCATTAACAGGATAAGTAAGGTATTGCTCAATCACATGTACAAAAGTATCTACTACACCGTTTCCAATTTGTCGTTGCGGTAAAGAAGCAACAACTTCCGGATCAAGAACGGAGAATACAGGCAGAACTAACGGTGAACCAAAAGAAAGTTTTTGCTTATATTCAGTTCTGGTAATAACAGAATTGCCATTCATTTCAGTACCTGTGGCAGGTAATGTCAGAACAACGCCAATAGGCATTGCCTCAATCACATCATCACTGTGAGCGAGGATATCCCATGGATCTATACCCTGATAATAATAAGCAGCAGCAATAAATTTAGTTGCATCAACAACAGAACCACCACCCACTGCCAATAAGAAATCTATACCATTTTCTTCAATAATATCCAAAGCCTTCATACATTTTTCATAAGTAGGATTCGGCTCTATTCCTGAAAACTCGTAGAATTCAATATCTCCCAATGCCTCAACTACCTGATCATAGACTCCGTTTGTCTTTATGCTTCCACCGCCATAAATCAACAAAACTTTTGAATCCTCAGGAATTTCATCTGCTATAGAAGCAATCTGACCCTTTCCAAATAAAATCTTTGTATGGTTATAAAAAACAAAGTTGTTCATAAGTATTCTTACTTTTGTATTAGATTTATAAATTTAATAGCAAAAATAAAAAAATGACAATTCAATCAAAAAATAACGACGACGGAAATTCATTTGAATATCGATTAAAGGAAGTTTCCGACGATGAAATTATCCATATTTTAAAATTCAGGGAACATTACCAGCCTCAGGCGGTTAAAGATGCAATAAAAGAAGCGCTGCACAGAGGGATAATTTCTTCAATTGACGATCTGGACAGAGATGAGTTTAAGCCTCAGTCTCTTCCTCCAAAAAGCATTTTTCCAATTGGTTATACAGATGCCCAGAATATAGCACTTTTCAAAGGTTTATGCAGAACGTTCTATATAATAGGCATAATACCGTTGATTTACGCTTTCTTTTTATTTCGTGAACATCTTATTTTTCAGGCAATATCATCTTTGATAATCGGGCTTTCATTCTTATTTATAATATACAAGATTGAAAAAACCAAACTAGTATTGCTCTCACAACTAATTGTAGGTCTAAACATTCCATTAATAATATATACTATCTTTTATTTTACATCGCATGATGGGCTAAAGAAAATGGATTACGCAGCAATTATTATAATCGTTTTAATAATCCTGTATATTTCGCTTTACTTATATAAAATTACAAATCATCTAAACAAGAGTGCCGGGAAGTAATTTATTTATATTTCACCGATAGTTATAAGCCGTTAATCGATTAAGAATTCCAATAATGAAATTGTCAATATACTTTTGGTGT
>CAYXJA010000166.1:0-3579 GCA_964465425.1 uncultured Prolixibacteraceae bacterium
GCCTGCTCTGATGGTTCTTTAAGTTTTCTTCTGACTGCCGAGTATTCACCAATGATAACAGGAATGCCTTTATCGATAAACTTGGTTTTCATCATCCCGAATAATCTTTCAACGTCATTTTCTTCTCCCCATGTTGAATTCCGGCTAACATCAGTATTGGAATGATTATCTTTCCCCCAATAATAAAAGGCCTTACCCCAGTCTGCATCTGATTCCAACCCACAAAACTGCCATGGTGTATAATAATGTACTTCCACCATAAGTCGGTCTTCGATCTCATCATTTGGCAAGGTATTCATCAGTTTATTGGTCTTGTCAATATCGGTTGAAGGTCCTTGTATAATCAAAGTTCTTGAACTGTTATTTCCACCCGTTGCTCGTACTGCATTAATGAATGTCTGATGATAACCCATTAAAATAGACATTTGAGTTGCATTTTCAACATTAGGTTCGTTAGCTCCGGCAAACAGCAAATGCTCATCATAATCAATAAAATACTCTGCAATCTGAGTCCAGTATTTTTCCTGACGCTTATTCACAATATCCTGATTTGCTGAATTCACTCTATTTTCCAGCCATCCCTGATCCCAATGGATATTGAGAACTACATACAAGTCGTCATTAATACAATAATCGACTACCTCTTTTACCCTTTCAAGCCAATCTTCATTAATTTCAGATGTTACAGTATCAGAATGGCAAAACCAGGCACAAGGAATACGTACTGCATTGAATCCTGCTGCTTTTACTGAATCAATAAACCTTTGTGTTGTGATTGCTCCGCCCCAGACTGTTTCTCCGCAAATGGCTTCCATAGTATTGCCCATGTTCCAGCCCACTCTCATCTTGCCAGCAATCTCTTTTGCTGTTGGAAGTTGGGCAGTAACAGAAATAAAAAATCCCAGACCTAAAAGCATAAGGAAACTTTTCCTTAAAGCTTTCTTTAAAATTCCTTTTGAATTCATGTATTAAAAATTTTCTAATCAGTTAAACTATCAAAATAAAGCAAAATTTCTTTACTTCAGTTTGTATTTATCGTTTAATCCGATTTTTTCAAGGATCATTGGCTTTATCTTTTCAAGTCTATTCAGTTTGGTAGTTTCCTGACTGGCATAAGTGATATACTCCATAAATTCTTTTTGCTTTCCTGGGGTAAACTGATAAAAAGTTTCTTTTAATATTTCATCTTTATCAAGTTCGTCTGCAAGCAATTTGGGCATTTCAATCTGTTTGAACTTTTCCGGCTTTATTTTAAGACCTTTCTTTTCAACTTCTATTGCATCATAAATATATTCCAGAATCTTATTCTCATCTACTTCATCTCTTGAATTGAAACGCCATTGTCGCAACGACTTGGTTACTCCTTCAGTTGCACTGACCAAAACCTTATACCTGTCATTAAGAAATACTCCATTGTAAAACCAAATTGCAAAATAATTCTTAAAACCTCCATAGCTTACAACATTCTTCCCGTTATAGGTGAAAACCTCACTCCCCCATTTAATTGCCTTATCAAGAGGAGCTTTTATTATTATTGATGAAAGCAGGGATAACTCTTCACTCCATCTTTCGCTATTTTGCATATCGTAAACAAGGTTATTCTTTTCCATATCGGTTTTGTAAATAGCTAATTGTTTCTTTAATAATATCTTTCAATACTTCAATATTAATATCAGAAAGTTTTTTCACATAAATACAAGCCTTCCCCATTGAATACTTTCCCAAATCTTTTAACAAGTATTCATGTTTCGTTAATCCGGAAAAGACATATAAAGATATTGCAGCTTTTCGGGGTGAAAAACCAACAAGCATCCAGTCTCCTTCCTGTTTACTTCGTTCCGATTTATAATGATACTTACCAAATCCTACCATCGAAGGGCCCCACATCTTAGGCTCGCATCCAGTAATCTCCTGCATAATTTTCACCAATTCAAAACTGTCGGCTTTCTTTTGATCAGTATCTGCAAATGACATTATGAATTCAGTTACATTCTCATTTGTCTGTTGCGTTTTTAATTCACTCATGGCTTTATTTATTTCAAAAAAGTATTATATCATATCTAAATTACAAAAAATAAATCTTTATCAATTAGATGAGGTTTTACACTCTTTAAAGTAACCCATCTTTCAAGAAAAATATCTCACTAACAACAAACAGTTCATTACTTGAAAAAATCACAAAGATTCTATTAAGAATTGAAATATCTATGTATCAATATCCTAATGATGCAAATGTTGATGTCATTGTGAAATTAATAAACACTAAGATTTTTTAAGTGCAAATTTCAAAATTTTAATAACAAAGCAAACTTTAATTTCGTTACAAGACCTTTCTTTCCAAGTATTTAAATGAATCACCCAAAAAAAGAATAAGGACTAACTTTTGTCGAATTGTCCACTTTTAATATCATTTCGTGACCTATGCTAAGAATTGTTTATAATACTTTTATGACGATTAATACTCCAGATAAAATTGTAATTTATTCATTTAATAACTATATCTAATATTATTATAAAATGACACATTTATCACTTATGAAAAGAAAGAATTCAATCAAATTTAAACTTATGAAAACAACTAAACTGATCAGAAGCGCATGGTGCGCAGCAGTTTTGGCAGCAATTGGCTTAGTTGGGTGCGAGAAGTTGGAAATTTTTTCAATAGATGCGCCCTCTGATCTTCAAAGCAGGATCGATTCCATTGCAGCTGCTAAAGCAAGCATTGATACTGGTGACACCACTTTTATCAGCATCGCTACTGCAATAGTAGGCCCTGAAGATAACAGTGCCGGATGGTGGGCTTATTTTTCCGATTATTTCACAATTCCTTCTAACAAACTATTGCATTTAGAGTTTGTAAACCATGGAACAGGTGTAAATAACTGGAATAATTGGAATCTTGCAGTTACCAATGAAATAGCCGACCGTGATGCCGACAACTATGAAGAATACTTTTTACTCCGTTCTGATGTATACGGTTGGGGTGGAGGAATGGCAGATGAAGGTTATGTTTACGATGGAGCCATGATCTCACATAATTATCCCGACACCGATGGCGACGGCGACATTTGGAATGATTTCCGCTCGACCATGCAAGGTGCTTATGTTTCAATAGATGTTGACCACTCAGCTACCGGAAATGTTTTTGTAACAGCTACTGCCGTTGGAACAAATGGTGTAACTTTAATAGAAACATATCAACAACCGGTATCTGCAACAGCCGATATTATAGCTTTTTTAGTTTGTGATGGCAGCTATTTCGAGATGAAAAAAGCATATCTTTTACCTTCAAAAGTTACGGTTATTGAAGACGTTAGTCCGGTTTCAATATCTGTTGCCGGAGCTCCGTCTATTGTTGAATTAGGCAATGAAAACTTCTGGGGTGATGCAAAAGCAACTGTTGTTTTCTCTGACGGATCGTCTGAACAAGTTGATTCTTCTGATATATCATTCACAGTCATTCCTGATATGACAACATTAGGGAAAAAGACCGTTAGCGTTGCATATAGCAAAACAAAACAAGGAGCTTACGGAAGGGCTGTATCAACAGTGTATTATCTGGAAGTAACTAACCCTGTT
>CAYXJA010000167.1:0-3518 GCA_964465425.1 uncultured Prolixibacteraceae bacterium
TCTGCTTTTGCATATAACGCAATGGCACAGCAGTTTTCAATGCCTTCTCAGTCATTTTCACAAACTAAAACAAGTTACATTACAAAAAATGACGATACTGTAACTGAAGCTAAAATCCTGATATTGAAATATAAAAAGGGACAGATTTCTGAAATGAAGGTTAAGGATGAAGCCGGCAACAAGATAAAAATCAAACCAACAGACATCAAAATGATGTATTTACCACAAAGTATGCTTGACAAAATCGGGCAGGCTGACAAATTCCTCACTGATGCAAAGCTTTGGAAGAGTGATAATCTCGATAACAGTAAAATAGCTGACGGATATATTTATTTTGAAAGTACAGATGTTAAGTTTGGCAAAAAGGTTCAGAAGTTATTAATGCAGGTTGTTAACCCTGCCTTCTGTTCAAAAATCAAGATTTACAACGATCCTTTTGCATCTGAAACTATGGGTGTTGGAGTAGGTGGTATTACTTTAGCAGGTGGCGACCTCAAATCATATTATTTCAAGAAAGGTGATGGACCTGCAGTTTTACTTCAAAAGAAAGATTATAAAAAGAAATTTGCTGAAATATGGAGTGATTGTCCTGCTTTAATTGAAAAGTATGGTGAAAAACCTGTTTGGACCGATCTGGCTCAGCACGTTTATGAATATTCAACTATTTGCAATCAGTAAAACCTGTTGCGTTTCGATTAAAATAAAATCAGAAATCTTTTAAAAAGAGGCTGTCCAAAATAAAATGGACAGCCTCTTTCTTATTAAACAAACACCTACCAAATACCTACCAAATACTTACTTTCTCCCATTAGAAAGGGGTTTTCTCCCATTATAATGGGAGAAAGTAAGTATTTGGTAGGTATTTGGTAGCTATTATAATACTGCTTTTATTATTTCCTTAACGTTATCTGTGATGCCGTATGTATAGACATGAAGACTCGGCACTTTGTTTGCAATCAGGTCTTTAGCCTGATGGATAGCCCATTCAGTGCCTACCTTTTTAGCATCGTCGTTATTTTTACATTTTAAAAGTTCGTTGGCAAGTTCTACAGGAAGATCAATTCTGAATATTTTTGGCAGAACGGTTAACTGATTCATAACTGCAATAGGCTTAAGTCCCGGTATAATTGGAACTGTAATTCCTATTTCCCTACATTTAGTCACAAAGTTGTAATATTTGTTATTGTCAAAAAACATCTGAGTTACAATATAATCGGCTCCTGCATCAACTTTTTTCTTTAGGTAAAGAAGATCACTGTCAAGATTGGGAGCTTCGAAATGCTTTTCGGGATAGCCGGCTACTCCTATTGAAAAATCAAGAGGAGTGTTGTTTTTTAAATAGGGATCGAGATACTTACCTTTTTTAAGATTGGAAATCTGTTCAACAAGTTCATTTGCATTAGAGTTACCATCTTTCTCGGGAGTGAAAACCGGTTCTTGCTTCGATCCGTCACCGCGCAAGGCAAGAACATTATCTATTCCAAGGAAGTTAAGATCAATCAGGACATGTTCAGTTTCACTGCGAGTAAATCCTCCACATAGGATATGAGGAACAACAGGTATTCCGTATTTGTATTGGATAGAAGCAGCTATAGCAACTGTTCCCGGTCTTTTTCTTACTGTTCTCTTTTCAATAAGACCGTCTTCTCTTGTTCTGAAATCAATTTCATCACGATGGGTTGTAATATTAATATATCGTGGGTTGAATTCAATAAGCTGATTTATTGTTTCATATAATTTGTCGCCGCTGGAACCTTTTAAGGGCGGAAGTAATTCGAAAGAAAAGAGAGTCTTGTCGGAATTACTGATTATGTCGATTACTTTCATTCGTTTAAATAATTTTTAACAGTGGCAAAAGTACAAATATAATCTGATTGAGTTTTTAAGAAGTAATATAAGAGATTAGTTTTTTTAATTGACTACAAATTTGAATTTGAATCGTTAACTTTGTGACTGTAAATAAAGATGAGATGTATTCAATAAGACAAAATAAAGTTTCAAGGTTAATACAGAAAGAGCTGGCAGAAATTTTCCTTCATGAAAGCAGGGAACATTTCAAGGGAAAGATGATTTCTGTAACGGTTGTAAGGGTTTCCAAAGATCTTGCAATGGCCAAAATTTATCTTAGTATTTTTCCTTCAGGAGGGACTGAAGAGGTGTTAAATCTGATAAAACAATTATCTCCGCAAATACGGGGGATGCTGGGAAGGAAAGTAGGTAAACAGCTCAGGATTGTTCCTGAACTTGATTTTTTTGTTGACGACAGCCTTGACTATATAGACAATATTACCCATATACTTAAAAGTTAAAAGAGGGACAGATGCAGTACGATCCGATTAAAAAGAGCCTGGGTAAGGTATTCAACCGTTCAGTGTGTTACCGGAAAATTTTTTACAGGCTTCTTGATTTGCTTTTACTTCGTTCATGGCACATAAGACAGGAACTAAAAAGATGGAATTCTCCTGAAAATCCTGTTATTCTGGATGCAGGATCAGGTTTTGGGCAATATTCATACCGTATGGCCCGAATGTTTCCGGGAGCTTTGATTAAAGCTGTTGATGTTAAGAATGAACAGGTTCAGGATTGTAATCAATTCTTTTTAAAGAGTAAATTAAATAACAGGGTAATATTTGAAGTTGCAGATTTAACGAAATATGTTGAGGAAGGTCAATTTGACCTGATTCTTTCTGTTGATGTGATGGAACACATTGAAGATGATATGGCGGTTTTCAGAAATTTCTATAAGTCTCTTAATAATAAAGGGATGCTGCTTGTTTCAACGCCAAGTGATAAAGGAGGTTCTGATTCACACGATCATGAAGAAGGGACAGGCTTTATTGATGAACATGTAAGAGACGGGTATAATATCGATGAAATAAGAAACAAATTGCATGAATCAGGGTTTCTGAATATTAACGCAAGGTATCAATACGGAAAGCCGGGACATATATCGTGGTTATTATCAATGAAGTATCCAATTCAAATGGTTGGAGTGAGCAAGTTGTTCTTTATAATTCTTCCTTTATATTATCTGATAGCATTTCCTGTTTCAGCTTTATTAAACTGGATTGATGTTATTAAGGTACATAAGACAGGAACCGGATTAATAGTAACAGCCATCAAATAATTGAATCTATCGTTTTACATAGCGCGCAGATATCTTGTTGCCAGGAAGTCAAGGAATGTTGTAAATATCATTTCGGGAGTTGCGTTGACAGGAGTAATTGCAGGTACTATTGCCCTTGTAGCAGTGCTTTCGATATTCAATGGTTTTGATGTATTGATTAAATCATTTTTTAGTGTTTTTGATTCAGAGATAAAAATAACCTTAGCTGAGGGGAATCAGTTTAATCCTGACACTGAAGAACTTCAAAAAATCAGGAACGACAAATCAGTAGTATATTTTTGTGAGGTAGTTGAAGAGATAGCTCATTTCCGGTTTGAGGAGAGGCAACATATTGCTTATATCAAAGGAGTTGATGAAGAATATCTTGATATGAGTCCCCTTGATTCAATGA
>CAYXJA010000168.1:0-3453 GCA_964465425.1 uncultured Prolixibacteraceae bacterium
AAGGATATTTCCGAGCAAGTAGCCATTGAAAAAGAAAGAGAAGAAGAGTTAATCTTATTAAGAACATTAATTGATCATATTCCAAGTTCTATATTTGTTTTAGATAAGAAATACAGAAAGACCTATTTTAATGATCTTCATTTATCAAGGGTTAATAGTAATCTTAAAGATGGTAGAAAACTAACCTATAATGATCTTTCAGGCAAAACCAATTGGGAGGTATATAATAAGGAATTAGCTGATTATTATTATATTGAAGATAAAAAAGTTATTGAAGACGGATATACTGTTAACAACAGGGAAACACAGGGGATAGACCTTAACGGAAATAAAATTTGGGAATCAATTTCAAAGATTCCTATGAAAGATAAGACAGGAGAAATCATTGGACTATTAGGAATTGCACATAACATTACCAAGAACAAGCTTTATGAAATGGAAATCAAAGAAAATGAAGACAGGTTTCGTAAGGCAATTTTATATGCCCCAATTCCAATGGCAATTTTCACATGCGACAATAAAATTCATCAATTAAGTGAAGGCTGGATAAACCTTTCGGGATACGACCTTAATGATACTCCAACGATGACTGAGTGGATAAGAAAATCAATTCCCGAAGCCGAAAAAATAGAATGTAACAAAGAATTTGATTTCAGTGAAATAACCAAAAAGTTTCTTTCCGGAGAAAAGGAGATAATATGCAGTGACGGGACTACAAGATTTTGGGATTTCTCAACTACTTTAATTGGACTAACACCTGAAAGTAAGCACCTTTATCTTTCAACAGCAATTGATCTGACTGATCGTAAGAAAGCTGAAATGAAGCTTATCGAAAGTGGAAAACAGTTGGAGTCAATTTTTCAGGCCGTAGATAATATCATATATCTGCTCAAGGTTGAAGGAGATGGGATATACCGTTATGAGTCATTGAATAAAAGTTTTAATTTAGTGACCGGCTTTCCTGAAAGAAATTTAATAGGTAAACTTGTTTCTGAAGTTGTTCCGGAGCCACACCTGGCTTTAGTGCTTTCAAAATACAAAGAAGCTATTGAAAAAAAGACTAAAGTTAGTTGGGAAGGAACAATAAAATATCCTAAAGGGGAAAAAACAGGAGAGGTTACTATCGTACCCATTTTTAATGAAGAAGGGAAATGTACTTATCTTGTTGGATCGGTAAACGATATTACTGACAGAAAGATGATTGAAAAAGAAATAATTATACTAAACAACATTCTGGAAAATAGAATTAAGGAAAGGACGATACAATTAGAAGCTGCAAATCATGACTTAGAGTCATTTGCCTATTCAGTATCTCATGATCTAAGGTCTCCTTTAAGGCATATTGAAGGATTCTCTGCATTAATGAAAAGGAACATCCCCAATATGTCAGAAGAAGCTGAAAAATATTATAATAAAATCATTGAATCTATAACCAAGATGAATTCAATGATAGAAGCTTTACTTTCTTTCTCAAGATTAGGTAAAAAGACACTTGAAAAAACAGAAATCAATCTTAATAGTTTAGTTACAAAAATAATTGAAAGATATAGTCTTGAAACCGTTGATAGAAAAGTTGAATGGAAGATAGGAAGGCTTCCAATTATAAAAGGAGATGAAAAGTTGATTGAATTGGTATTTGAGAACCTGATTTCTAATGCATTAAAATTTACTTCCGGTAAGGAAACAGCAAAAATTGACATTTCAAGAATACAAAAGTCATCTAACCATTGTATAGTATGCATTAAGGATAATGGGGTTGGTTTTGACATGTCGCATTCTGATAAACTATATAAAGTATTTCAACGTCTCCATACTGAAAAAGAATTTGAAGGTACAGGAATAGGTCTTGCCAATGTAAAACAAATATTATCAAAACATGGATGTAGTATTTATGCTGAAGCTAAAGAAGGAAAAGGAGCATCGTTCTATATAAATTTTATTTCCTGAAAATATTTTTTATTCTTTATTTGTCTAATTTTCTTATTTTTACATTATAGACGAATATATTCTTATTTCTAATAATACTTTTGATGTATCAAAAATCCCTCAAAATATTAATGTTAGAGGACGATGAAAACGACAAGGTTATTATTTGTCAATTAATTAAATCTTCTTTTGAAAACTGTCCCGAAATTCTCTGGGTAACAAACAAGAAAGATTTTGCCAATGCACTTATTGATTTTCAGCCCGATTTAATTCTAAGTGATTATAATCTTCCTAAGTTTAACGGCCTTGAAGCATTAAGCTTAAGCATAGAAATAAACCCATTAATACCTTTTATTATTGTAACAGGAGCTCTTTTAGAAGAATCGGCTGTGGACGTTATAAAGGCAGGAGCATGGGATTATGTTTCAAAAGAACGACTTGACCGATTGCCTGGGGCAATAAATAATTCTTTAAAGCTTAAGGAAGAGAGAGCAAAAAGAATTAATACTGAAAATGAAATAAAAAAAATAAAAGAAAAAACAGGGATACAGTTAAAGCTTTTACTTCAGGCAATTGAGAAAGCCCCAACATGTGTAATAATAACAAGTTGTGATGGCTCTATTCAATATGTAAATCCCATATTTGAAAAACTTACAGGCTACTCTCGTAACGAAGTAATAGGTAAAAATCCAAGAATTATTAAATCAGGAGTTCACAACAATGACCTGTATAAAGAACTTTGGACAACAATTCTGGAAGGAAGAGAGTGGAAGGGAGAATTACTAAACAAGAAAAAGAATGGCGAGTCATATTGGTCTGAAGTATCTATTTCACCGATAATTGATGAGAACAATGAAATATTGCATTTTGTATCTATTGAGCATGATATTTCCAATACCAAAAAATATGAGCAAGCTTTAAAGGAAAGCGAAAACTGGTATAAAGGTTTATTTGGCAATACAGGTACTGCAACTGCAATATTAGAAGCAGATGAGACAATTTCACTTGTGAACAGCAAATTTGAAGAGCTTACCGGATACTCAAAAAGTGAAATTGAAGGTAAATTCAAATGGAAAGAATTCATTGCACCTGCTGATATTGAAAGGATGAGAGATCTTCATTTTCAAAGAAGAATAGCAATTGACAATCAATCACCCAATGTATTTGAATTTACTTTAGTTAATCGAAGAAATGAAATAAAGAATATATTACTTACAGTTGACTTAATTCCCGGAACCAACAAGTCGGTTGCTGCTTTACTTGACATAACTGAAAGAAAACAAATTGAAAGAAGTTTAAAGGCAAGTGAAGAAAAATTCAGACTTATAAGCAATTCTGCTCATGATGGCATTCTGATGATTAACAACAACAATAAGGTAATTTATTGGAATCCTGCAATTGAAAAGATTTTTGAATACATGGGAGAAGAGCTGGTAGAGATAGATATAAATAAATTATTTAATTCTCCTTCCGGAAGAAATCATGAATATTTGCCTATCAACGTAGTGGATATTCCATTTAGCCCAT
>CAYXJA010000169.1:0-3451 GCA_964465425.1 uncultured Prolixibacteraceae bacterium
TTGCTTTCTGAGAAAAAGGATTCGATTAATCTTGATAATCCGTTGAAAAGGAGAGAATTTAAAACCCCTTCAGGAAAGGCTGTTTTCAGTAATCATAAATTAACTTCTTTTGAATCTGATGCCGACGAATTAATCTTAATGACTATCAGAAGTCATGATCAGTTTAATACTTCTATTTTTGGTCTAAACGACCGCTACCGTGGAATTTCAGGTGAAAGACGTGTTCTGTTTATGAATAAAGAAGATATGGAGTCACGTAATATTACTGACGGTCAGATGGTTCAGATAACAAGTAATTATGATGACAGGAAAAGAAAACTTACCGGATATTATGCTGTTCAATATCCTGTTAGTAAAGGATCTGTTGCTGCCTATTTTCCTGAATCAAACCGAATATTATCAATCAACAATATAAGTGAAGAATGTTTTACACCTGCTTACAAATACGTAAGGGTAAAAGTTGAATAGAGTTATTAATATCATGCTGAAGAAATTTTCTTTTATATTATTTTTCATATCCACCCAATTGATAGTGTTATCTCAAACACATGAAGTACTCATTTCGACCAGCCTGGGTAATATGAAATTTATCCTTTATGACAATACTCCCCGTCATCGGGATGCTTTTTTAGAGCTAGCTGGCAGTGGCCATTTCAATGGAACATTATTTTACAGAGTCATTAGTAATTATATTATTCAAGGCGGATCAAAAGATTCAAAGAATGCTCCTCCGGGAAAGTTTATTGGTTATGGTGATCCTACAAAAACTGTTGATGATGAAATTATTAAAGAGAATATTTGTAAGAAAGGGGCTTTATGTGCTCCAAGACAACCGGATGAGATAAATATTTTCAAGCAAAGCGATGTCTCCCAGTTCTTCATAATCCAGGGAAGAAAATACAGAGAGGGACAGCTTGATACAATGGAGCTTGCTGTTAATCGTCCTATTCGAAAAAAAATTGTTGAAAAGGTTTATACAGCTGAAAGGAAAGACATGCTTGCAAAGCTGAAAGAAGAAAAGAGGATGGAAGAGGCTAGAAAGCTTGCTGATGAAATTAAAGATGAGATCGAAACCAACTATTCTCTTGCAGATGGTAAACTTATATTTACGCAACAGCAACGGGAAGCTTTTACATCAATAGGGGGAGCTCCTGAAATAGAAGGAGAATATACAGTCTTTGGAGAAATGACCGAAGGATTTGATGTTATTGACAATATTGCTGCCTTGAAGACTGATGGCAATAACAGGCCATTTAAAGATGTTGTAATCAATGTTAAAATTATCAGGTAATGAAAAAGCTTAGTAAGAAAAATAATCTCTTATTTGTTTTGCTGATTATGCTGTTTTTATTCAGCGCATGTTCAGGAAACAAAGAAGAAGAAAAAAAAGCAACTGACAGTGATAATAAAACAGAGGGTCAGGCTACTCAGACAAACTTTACCAATCTTGCCGGTTCTGTATTCAGAATTCAAACATTTAATGGTCAACGAATACTTGAAAAAGGGCAGGGCTTTTTAATAAAGGAAAATTTAATTGTTGCACCATTTTCACTATTCAAACAAGCTGACAAAGCTGTTCTGACCCCATTAAACGGAGAAGGTAATTCATTTGAGGTAACTAAATTTATTAATTATGACAGGATAAGCAATTTGATTATTCTTCATGTTGATTCTCTTAATAAAAAACCTCTTGTATTGCACACAGACACTGCACTTTTGAGGTATAAGACTGTTGTTGCCGGGGAGAAATACAATAACTCGCTGCCTCTTTACGGAGGTGTATGTCAGGGAGAAAAGGTTGTCTTCGGGGAAAAATTACTTTCTGTCAGTAATACTATTCAAACAGTAAATATTGGAACACCGGTATTTTTATCAAACGGAAATGTATTAGGAATGGGAACTACAATGGATGTCGATTATGAGCGATCGTATTTTGCTATTCCTGTTTTTGCAATTATCTCACTTTTAGAAAAGGGTGGCTCAGTCAAATCATTATCAACAATCGGAAATCCTGATGCTAAAAGAAATGCTTCTGTAAAGAATATTATACTGGAAACTGATTATGGCAACATTTCGATCAGACTTTATAATGAAATCCCCGAATACCGCGATAATTTTATAAGATTAGCAAATGAAGGTTATTATGACAATCTGCTTATTCATAGGGTTATCAGGGATTTTGGAATACAAACAGGTGCTGCCGATACCCGTAATGCCAAACCTGATGATATAGTTGGCTGGAAGGGACCGGGTTATACCATTCCTGCTCACATAGTAAAAGGATTGTATCATAAGAGAGGGGCAATTGGTTCTCCGCGACTTAGAGACGATACAAACCAGGATAAACGTTCTGATGGTTCTCAGTTTTATATAGTTACCGGGAGAAAATATCTTGACAATGAACTGGATGACATTGAGAAGGAAAATGGCATTAAATTTTCGGCAGAACAACGGGAAATATATAAAACAATTGGAGGAGCGCCTCATCTTGATGGTTTATATACCATTTTTGGAGAAGTTACATCAGGGCTTGACATTGCAGACCGGATTTCTTTATTTCCTGTTCAGGGAGATTTTCGACCTGTGAAGGATATACGGCTTAAGAAGGTGAAGATCTTATTTTGACTTCAATGCCCTTCAAACATGTATCCTTTACCGTTGGCTTTAGCCAACGGGCTATCGTATAAGTTATTACTAATGATATTTTGAAAACTAATAAAATGGAAAAATCAAAACAAGCTGCACTAAACTTTAAAACAATGAACTGTAATCAGGCTGTATTTGCAGCATTCGGACCTGAATACGGAATATCTGAAGATTTGTGCTTCAGATTAGGATTAGGATATGGTGGAGGCATTGGTCGCCAAGGCAGGGCTTGCGGGGCATGTACAGGAGCTTATAACGTAATCGGACTATGGGCATCAACTAAATCTTCTGATGGAGGTGAGCAGAAAAATATTGCTGCCACAAAAGTTCAGGAATACAACAAACTGTTTCAGGAGAAGTATGAACATTTAGATTGCAAGGATCTCCTTGGGTACAATATGTCAATTCCTGAAGAAAAAGCTAAAATCACTGAGCTGAATCTTCATGAAAAAGTTTGCACTGAACTGGTAAGATATTCAGCAAAAATATTGGGAAAGATATTAGATTAACTTCCACAAACCCTTTCATTGCGAGTCCCGACCCATATGAATTAGGAACAGTGTGAATATGACCGAGAATAAATAGGTCCTTAGTAACGTATTGAAGCCTTAGTGAAACCGAGCTCTTAAAGAGATCTGTCCAATCCTGATACTTTCATTTTCTGACTATTGAGTAGGCTAAAGAACCCCCTATTGTTTGCATAATTAATTTATATGTTATATATTTGATTAAATAAAATAATTCACTCACTATTAATTCCCTGAATATGAAACGAATTACAATACTCACCCTATTCCTGTTGTTG
>CAYXJA010000170.1:0-3374 GCA_964465425.1 uncultured Prolixibacteraceae bacterium
ACATCATTCTGTCAATATGATACTTGTATTCATCCAGATCTTCAATGAAGAGAATCTTGCCCTTAGTATCTATATCATATTTTGTTCCTCTCAGACTGTACAGTATTGAAAGATTTCCTCCTGTTATTTCTGCCTTTACTTTTCCTTCCTTGTGATAAAAATTGGCAGGCAATTCATATTTAATTTCTCTTCCTGAAAGGGCATCGATCAGAAGGTTAAAACTTACTGACGGCTTTTCTTCATCAAGAAAGTATTTAGGCATAACTCCATGTATTGAAGCTATCCTCATTTTATTCAGCTTCGAGTGAAGTACTGTTACATCACTAAATCCTACTATCCACTTTGGCGACTTTTTTAATCTTTCCCAATTTACCGGCTCAACAGCCCTTAGGCTTCCATATCCCCCCCTTGAACAAATGATTGCCTTTATTGAATCATCATCAATCAACTTCTGGAGGTCAGCCGCTCTTTCTTCATCTCTTCCGGCAAATTGATAGAAAGATGATAACGCATTTTCAGCAACAACAACTTCATATCCTAACGATTGCAAAAGAGTTACAGCTTTTTCTATAATATCAGAGTTTATTCTTGATCCTGTTGATACTATACCTATCCTATCTCCCGGCTTTATATATTCTGGCACTATCATTAGGTCTGATATTTAATTATTTGAAAAAGTAAAAGTATCTGCAGGTAGATTGTTTAAATCAAAAGTCTGACCAATAAACGGTAAAACGACATTGAGGTTGTTCTTTTTTGCATGGGCATAAAATCTCCTTGGTGGTTCGTTCCAATCATGAATACTTAACTTGAATTTACCCCAGTGTATTGGCATGGCTGCCTTACTTTTAAGATCTATGGCTGCCATTACACTCTCCTCAGGCAACATGTGAATAGTAGGCCAATAAATACTATACTGACCGTTTTCCATCATTGAAAAATCAAATGGACCATACTTTTCTCCTATTTGTTTGAAGCCATCAAAATAGCCTGAATCACCAGAAAAGAACAAAGAATGGCTTTTACCTTTTATTACCCAGCCACACCAAAGTGTTTTGAACCGATCATTAAGTTGCCTTCCCGAGAAATGTCGGGCCGGAGTAGCTACTAATTTAACATCTTTATATATAGCTTCCTCCCACCAGTCGAGTTCTTTAATTTTTTCTTCATTTATTCCCCAATGCATAAGATGGGCTTTTGTGCCAAGTGGTACATAAAACTCAGATACGTTCTTTAATTTTTTTATAGTCTTATAATCAAGATGATCATAGTGATCATGGGAAATGATAACAACGTCAACAGGTGGTAAATCTGAAACTGAATACTCATTTGTATATAGAAACTTTTTTGGCCCGAAGAATGAAGTTATTGAAGCTCTTTTACTGAATACGGGATCTGTGAGTATTGTTATCCCGTCAATTTTTATTAACATGGTTGAATGTCCCAGCCATGTTATTGTTACTTCATTATTGCTTTTTGCTTTGTATGCATCAACATTTAAGGGCAGCGTTTCTATTTTATCCTGAGGAATCCTGTTTCCGGCTTTATTGGCCATTTCTTTAAATACCTTTTTTGAAGGTATGTCCATATTTGTATTTACCGGATTTAAAAAAATCCCCGATTTATAGTTAGGCGAGTTCTTTATCTTTTCAAGACTTTCACCCAATGACTTATGCCCCAGCTGAGGTGCTACCTTAAGAAATACTACAGGAATGGCTATTATTGCCAAAATAATTATCAGGGGAATCAACATTTTTCTTTTCATTTAAATTAAACCTGATTTTCAAATTCATTCTTCTTAAACTTATTTGAAAGATACCTTAGTATAGCTGAATCTTTAATTAACATACTGACTATCTTATCAAACTGGCGATCGCACAACATCTTCCTTGAGAACAATATCAACCTGGCATATCTTCCGGTAGGATACCTTGTCTTTGGCCTTCTCGCCCTGATAGCTTTCATAATTGACATTGCTACAGTTGCAGATGTTGAGGTATGCCTCTCATGATACATAAGACCGAAATTTCTTGACATTAATGCTGCCATTTCTTTATATGCCCCTTCACCTGATGTTTTTATCATGTTGTCAGTGGCAATCTTGCTCCACTCCGAAATAATTGGTCCCGGCTCTATCAACACAACATCTATCCCAAAAGGTTTGACTTCCATCCTTAGACTGTTGCTTAATCCTTCAACAGCAAATTTTGTTGAATGATACCAACCTCCAAGCGGGGTGCTCATTTTTCCTCCTACTGAAGAAACATTGATTATGAGTCCTTTGCCTTTCTTCCTCATTTCAGGAAGTACCCTTTGTATCAATAACGAAAGGCCGAATACATTAACTTCAAATTGCTTCTTTGCTTCCTCAATTGGTACATCTTCTATTGAACCTAAAGAACCATATCCTGCATTGTTGACCAGAATATCCAATGCTCCGCTTTCAGCAATTATTTTATCAACAAGCTTTTCTGAAGATTCACGATCTGTTACATCGAGCTTAGCTACTATTGCTCCTTTTTCCTGAATATCGGCCATTCTTTCAATGCGCCTTGCCGCAGCATAAACTTTATACCCGCCTTCCTTCAAGAGCATCAATACTGTTTCTTTTCCAATACCTGAGGATGCCCCTGTAACCAAAACAACTTTTTCCATCTCTTATTTATGCTTTATACTGTAAATGTAATCCCGTTTTTCACTGTCTCCTGAAACTCCCTTTCTGTTTCACTCCATATTGTTTCAGGATTTTTGTTCAACCTAAGCTTTAAATACGCTTTCTCAGTGAAAACGTCAATAAACCTGCGATACCTGTAGAAGTAATACTGAAATTTATCGAATGATATACCTGATTGCTTTGCTAAATCATACTTCTCTTCACATTCTGCCTGCAGTTGAAGGAAGTTTTCTGTTGAAATACTGTTCCCTTTTAATTTTCTTAAGCCCTTTTCCAAACGTATATTCCTCCCCATTAAAAGGCTGATCTGAAATTCTATATTGCGATAGTAATTCTTGAAATATTTTATTTCAGGGTCATATACAAAACGATCTCTCTTTGAAAAGGTTGTATTTATTAGTTTGTTGCAGTTGTATATATTAAGCAGCTGTGCTTCAATTTCTTCATTCATTTCAAGTCCTAAGCTTTCAATTATCACCCTGCAGTGCTTGAAAAACTCTTTCCGGTTAACTTTTCTCGTTATAATGAAATGCAGCAGAGTATCATTTATGTGATACTGACTTTGCATATCTATGGCTGAAGTAGTTATTCTGATATCATTACCAAATCCGAGCCTTGAGTTAAATAGCCTTACTGCATTGAGACCAAACTGAAATGGCTGACTGAAAATATTAAGCTTTGCGTTTACTTTACTGTTGAT
>CAYXJA010000171.1:0-1371 GCA_964465425.1 uncultured Prolixibacteraceae bacterium
CAGGGAGAAGCAGAAAAGGTTCATTATGCACCTATTCCTGAAACAGCGGTTGCAAAAGCAAAAAACATACTCAAAGGAATAACCTTTGAAGGTCAGCCTTTGTTATAATTATTAGAATAAATTTAGCTGATGAACAGTGACAAGATAACAAAGATTGTTTTATTGTCGGTATCATTACTAATAGTACTGGTAGCCGGAGGAATGGTATTTTCACTCATTGGAGGTGCTATTCCTTCGTTTAAAGAATTCGGATTGAAATTCATCATTTCAAACAACTGGAATCCAACAGAAGGCAAAGAGAGTTACGGAGCTCTGCCGTTTATCGCCGGAACATTATTAACATCAGTACTTGCCTTATTAATTGCGCTGCCACTTTCATTTTCAACATCATTATTTCTCGGGGAATATTTCAGGAATACAACCTTTGCAAGGATAATCGGCACAATGGTAGATCTTTTAGCAGGTATTCCTTCAATAGTTTATGGTTTGTGGGGGTTTTACGTTCTTCGTCCTTTCATGATGGGTCTGGGTGCTCCTAATCAAGGTTTTGGAATTATGACATCAAGCATTGTACTGGCAATCATGATAATACCTTATGCTACATCGCTTAGTAACGAGATAATAGCAATGGTTCCAAAAGATTTGAAAGAAGCTGCATATTCACTCGGGGCAACAAGACTTGAAGTTATAACAACAGTCACTGTACCGGCTGCCCGCTCAGGAATATTTGCAGGATATATACTTGCATTCGGAAGAGCATTAGGAGAAACAATGGCAGTAACAATGCTGATTGGAAATTCAAACCTTATTCCTAAAGGCTTATTTTCAACAGGAAATTCAATGGCCAGTTTAATTGCAAATCAATTTGGTGAAGCCGACGGATTGAAACTCAGTTCACTTATTGCAATAGGCTTGTTGCTTTTCATCCTGACAGCCATAATAAATGCTATAGGCAAGTTTATAATAAAAAGATTTGATCGCTGACATGAGCACAACAAATGACATATTAAATATAGATCATTCACAAAGAAGGTTATTCAAGGATAAGTTTATCCTGGGGTTGATTGTGCTTTTTTCAGTAATCACCATTTCTCCTATCATACTTATAATCTTCAAGCTGGTAGTCAAGGGGATAAAACAAATAAACTTCAATTTCATTACACAATCTACCCCGGATACATTTTCAGCAATGACAGCAGTTGCCAATGGAGAAATAATACCCGGCGGAATTGTAAACGGTATAATCGGAACACTGTTAATGGTTGTACTTGCTTCAGTAATTGCTATTCCTGTAGGTATAATTGCAGGAATCTATTTGTATGAGAATCAAGGCAAGAAATTGGCAAACTTAGTAAGAAATATTTCAGATAT
>CAYXJA010000171.1:1471-3354 GCA_964465425.1 uncultured Prolixibacteraceae bacterium
TAACATCAAAACAAATAGCAGCGAGGAGTAAATAAAATGAGTCAAAACATTATACAGATTGCCGATCCGGTATTGTCGCTCAACAACCTGACAGTTGCCTATGACAATGTACCTGCAGTAAAGAACGTTACAGCAGGGTTCAAGAAGAATTCTGTAACAGCAATAATGGGACCATCGGGTTGCGGGAAGAGCACATTGCTCAGGGCAATAAACAGGATGCATGAATTATATGAAAATATCACTACTTCAGGAAACATCATACTGAATGGGACTGATATAATGAAGATGCCAACGATAAAAGTAAGGCGAAGAATGGGCATGGTATTTCAAAGGCCTAACCCCTTCCCTACTATGAGCATATATGATAACGTGATATCAGGTTACAAACTGAATGGGATCAGTCTGAAGAAAAATGAAAAGGATGATATAGTTGAAAGGTCACTTCACGACGTAGCATTATGGGAAGAAGTTAAAGATTCACTTTTCAAAAAGGGAACATTTCTTTCAGGAGGGCAGCAGCAGAGGTTGTGTATTGCAAGGGCACTGGCATTCAATCCTGAGATAGTTTTGCTTGATGAGCCTACTTCGGCACTTGACCCGATTGCAACGTCAAAAATAGAAGACATGCTTGTGAAACTGAAAGAGAATTATACGATAATAATGGTAACCCATAACATGTCGCAGGCAGCACGTATATCTGATTATTCTCTTTTTATGTATCTTGGTGAATTGGTAGAATATGATAAAACAAAGAATATGTTTACCAATCCACATGACAGGAGAACTGAAGAATACCTGACAGGTAAATTTGGTTAATAATCTTTAAATAAAGATAAAATGACATTCAGAAAAGAAGAAGCAATAAATAAGGTTATGCTGGATTTTGAAAATATGGCAGACCTTGTATTAACACAGCTTGATTACCTGGAAAACTTCTTTCAGTCGGGGGGTATAGATCTGCCGGAAAAGACTGAAAATGAAATAAAGGCAAATGAAGAGCTTATTGATCATCTTGAAGTTAAGATAAGTGAAAGAATAATCAATACGATTGTATTATATCAACCGGTAGCTTCCGATATCAGGAAACTGATGTCGTGTTACAGAATAATAATCAACCTTGAAAGGATAGGTGATTATGCAGTGAATTTGGTTAATTATCTGAAAAAGATTAAAAGTCAGGAAATTTATGACCAGTCATCAGATACTATATCAAATATGTTCATTGCTGCAAATACCATGGTTAAAAAGTCATTGCTTTCATTTACACATCAAGACAGGGAATTTGCAATCTGGACATTGAAGAATGACTCGGTAGTTGATGAGATGAACAGTAAAATGTTGAAAGCCCTTGTCAGCAAGAGCAAGGAATTTGATGACAAGAAAAAAGCTGTAATAAGCTATATCACAATAAAGGAAATGGTAGATAACATTGAAAGAGTAGCCGACCATGCAACCAATATTGCTGAAGCTTCAATATATTTCCTTGAAGGGAAGGACATAAGGCATCTTTCCATACCCGATTAACAACAAAAAACAATAAAAATGTCAGATCATCCAAAAAAAATATTAGTAGTAGACGACGAAAAGGATTTGTGTGAGATATTACAATTTAACCTTGAAAGTGAAGGCTTTGAAGTAGAAGTAGCATATTCGGCAGAAGAAGCATTAAAAAAGCCTGTTGAAGATTTCGATGTAATTCTTCTGGATGTGATGATGGGAGGAATGTCGGGATTTAAAGCCGCTGATATTATAAGAAAGCAAAAACATTTAACTACTCCAATAATTTTCATTACTGCCCGTGACAGTGAGAATGATCTTCTGACCGGGTTCAGCATAGGAGGAGATGACTATATAAGTAAACCCTTCTCAATAAGGGAAGTAGT
>CAYXJA010000172.1:0-3338 GCA_964465425.1 uncultured Prolixibacteraceae bacterium
TTTTATAACACAGGTAATCATTCTGTTATCTTTAATCCTTCTCAATATGGAATAATTTCACCGGGAATATATTTTTATAAAATTAAAAAGGAAGAATCTGTTGATTTCAGAAAGATGTTATTTGAAATGTAAAAATGAATTATTTGTTTTAAACAGCGTTAAATACTATATTAACCCTGTTTAAATTAAATAATCATGAGATATATTTTATTAATAGCTATTGCTTCACTTACACTTTCCGGGTTCTCACAAACGGAGAAAATATCGTATATCAATAAAGTAAAAGAATATTGTCCGGATGCTGATATTGTTGAGATGGAAATAAAAACTGATTATGTGGAAGTATCCTTTTGGTGTGATGGAAAATTAACGGAGATTGCTTTAAATCAGAACAAAGAAATACTATACAAAGAATACGAAGTTATTATTCCTGCTGATGTTTTAGCAAAAATAAAAAACAAGCTTGACAAGAAATATAACGGATGGATAATAGATGAATTCTCTCTCATTGAGATGGCAGACACTTCATTTTATAAGGTTGAAGCAGTGATGGGTGGAATAGAAGAGAATATATATTTTACCACAGACGGGAAGTATTATAAGTCAAAGAATATAATCATTAATGAACCATGGAACATTGAAAATCTTAAAGAATTATCTCACTATAACAATTTCCAATACAATCTTCTTAATCCCGACAAAGTATTTGAAATGCCGGATCAGCTAAGAGAAATATCAGGCATAGCCTATTCTGACAATAATACAATTTTTTGTATTCAGGATGAATTTGGTATTATTTTCAAATATGATATACAAAAAGAAGAAGTATCGGGAATAGTCAGGTTTACAGATATAGGTGACTTTGAAGATATCAGTATCATGGGTGATACTGTATATATACTAAGAAGCGATGCAACAATATTTAGTTTTAACTATAAGAATTTCAAGGGGAAATATAACCAAACTATTATTCCTGTCAGTTGTCTGAACAGTGAAGGAATATGCTTTAACAATGGCAATTTAATGTATCTTTCCTGCAAAGACCAATCTATTGACAATATTAATACAGTTCGAAGTTTATATAGTCTTCCAACTGACAGAATGTATGAATCTGAAACTGTTGCAAATATTGATTTGAATGAAATAAATGAATTATTTTCAAAGCTTTATCCATCAATCAAGAAAGAATCAATAACATTTAATCCATCAGCTGTCAATATAAATCCGGTTACAAAAGAGCTTTATATATTGTCGGCATCGAACAGGATGCTAGCTATATATTCAAATAATAAGCTTAAGGGATTATATCCTTTGCCGGCTGAAGTTTATTATAAACCTGAAGGATTGACCTTTAATAAGGAAGGAGACATGTTTATTTCCAGTGAAGGAATAAAGAATGGATTTTTAGGGGGTGAAATTTATTATTTCAGGAACAGAAATAACTAGTTATAAAAAATAAAAAAGGCATAAAGCCTTTGGATTTATCCAAATCTTCATGCCTTTAAATATCTATTTAAAGTATTACGCCTGTGAAATAGCAACAGCTACAGCAACAGAAGCACCTACCATAGGATTGTTACCCATTCCGATAAGTCCCATCATTTCAACGTGAGCAGGAACTGAAGATGAGCCTGCAAACTGAGCATCAGAGTGCATACGGCCCATAGTATCAGTCATACCATAAGAAGCAGGACCTGCAGCCATGTTATCAGGATGTAATGTACGGCCTGTACCTCCACCTGAAGCTACTGAGAAATATTTCTTGCCCTGTTCAATACATTCCTTTTTGTAAGTACCTGCAACAGGATGCTGAAAACGAGTTGGGTTAGTTGAGTTACCTGTAATTGATACATCAACACCTTCTTTATGATTTATAGCAACACCTTCGCGTACATCATTGGCTCCGTAGCAATTTACCTTTGCTCTGTCACCTGTAGAATAAGCAATACGTGCAACCTCTTTTAATTCGCCTGTATAATAATCAAAATCAGTCTGTACATATGTGAAACCATTAATACGTGCAATAATCTTTGCAGCATCTTTACCAAGACCGTTAAGGATAACTCTGAGAGGTTCTTTACGAACACGATTTGCTGATTTTGCAATACCAATAGCACCTTCAGCAGCAGCAAAAGATTCGTGACCTGCAAGGAAAGCAAAACATTTAGTTTCATCGCGGAGAAGCATAGCTGCAAGGTTACCGTGGCCAATACCTACTTTACGGTCATCAGCAACTGATCCGGGAATACAGAAAGCCTGTAATCCTTCACCTAACGTGGCAGCAATTTCAGCTGCATTTTTCTGACCTTTTTTAATTGCAATTGCACCACCTACAATATAAGCCCACATTGCATTTTCGAATGCGATTGGTTGTATATCTTTAACAATGTTATAGACATCAACACCTTTATCATCACATATCTTCTTGGCTTCTTCAATAGAAGAAATGCCATAGGAATTCAACACTTTATTTATCTGGTTGATCCTCCTGTCGTAACTTTCAAATAATGGCATATTTAATCCTCCTATTCTTTACGTGGGTCAATAATTTTAACTGCATCTTCCATACGGCCGTATTTGCCTGAAGCTTTTTTAAGAGCTTCATTAGCATCAGTACCCGCTTTAATCATGTCCATCATTCTGCCAAGGCTTACGAATTCATAACCGATTATTTCGTTTGATTCACTTAAACCGATTTTTGTAATGTAACCTTCAGCCATTTCAAGGTAACGAGGACCTTTAGCTACTGTTCCATATAAAGTACCGGTTACTCCGCGAAGACCTTTACCTAAATCTTCAAGACCTGCTCCGATTGGAAGACCGCCTTCAGAAAAAGCTGTTTGAGTACGTCCGTATACAATCTGAAGGAAAAGTTCGCGCATTGCAGTATTAATAGCATCGCAAACAAGGTCAGTATTCAATGCTTCAAGGATTGTTTTTCCGGGAAGAATTTCAGAAGCCATAGCTGCTGAATGAGTCATTCCTGTACAACCGATGGTTTCAACCAGGGCTTCCTGAATAATACCTTCTTTAACATTTAAGGTTAGCTTACAAGCACCCTGCTGAGGTGCACACCAACCGACACCATGGGTTAAACCCGAAATGTCTTTTACTTCTTTGGCTTTTACCCAACGACCTTCTTCAGGTATTGGAGCCGGGCCATGATTAGCACCTTGTGCGACACAAATCATGCCTTCAACTTCGTGTGTAAAACTCATATCGTTTAATTATTAGTTCTTTTTTAAAGTGTTGCAAATATAATTATTTAAGTGAATGATATTAAATTGAGAATATATCCAAACAAATATTAAAGACTTTTTTAATATTAATTCTGATTG
>CAYXJA010000173.1:0-3336 GCA_964465425.1 uncultured Prolixibacteraceae bacterium
CAAGGATGTAATTCCAATCGGTATCCTCATGAGGCCATGTCAATTGAACAAAAGCTTGTTTATGCCATTCTGCAGGTAATAATGTTATGTTCTTTTCCATTTTTTAGTTAATGATAAGCGAAGATAATAATTTCAGAAGACTTTTTTTTGATACAATTTAGAGATACCTGATGTGTACTTCATTCGTACTTCATTCGAAAAAATTGCAAAAACGTACTGTTAATTTTGGTACATTGGTCGAATGAGGTACGAATGAGGTACGGTTGAGGTATATATGATTTATAAGTTTGTCCTATCCTAAAAATGGTACACAGTTTTTTAAGTTGACACTAAAATTTAGTTGGGGAGTTAAAATTTCAATAAAAATCTATGATATGTTAATTAAAAATTTGAATGAAATAAATAAATCAAGTATTTTTATTGAAAATGAAAAACCATGAACTCTGGAATTTTATTTGGCAGTAAAATATTGGACGTTGTATTTGTTTCAATGTTTGTTGCTCAGTTTTATAAGCTTATAAGCTCAATATTCAAGTATAAGAGAATTGTTTGGCCCCGCTTGTGGGAAACAGGAGGTATGCCTAGTTCTCATTCCTCATCGGTTACTGCTCTGACAACTGCTGTTGCTATTACACAGGGGACTGACAATATTGCTTTCCCTATTTGTGTGGTTTTTGCAATAATAGTAATGCATGATGCTTCAGGAATCAGGAGGGCAGCCGGAGAGCAGGCTGAAGTAATTAATAAAATAACAGACTTCTTCAACAACTCATTCGGGAAGAGATTCAATAATGAAAAACTTAAAGAATTACTCGGGCATAGCAGATCAGAAGTATATGTCGGTGCTATCCTTGGGGTAGCTATAGCTTTCATAATGAGGCAGTATCTTTTACATTGAATTTTTTAGATGTTTTACTTGAATTATTTGCATAAAAACCTTAGCTTTAATGAAGTTGCCTAATTAAACCTGGTTTTTATTATGAGAAAATTTAACCTGCTGAACACTATCAAATTCAGATTTACTTTCTTGATTATAACAATTTCTCTTCTTTTATATTTTTTTATTGTAACATTTGTAATTATAAGATTTAGAGAAGAATCAGTTGACAAAGCACGATTATTAACTGAAAACCTGGCAAAAAATTTTGCTAATATGGCGACTGCTGACTTAAACGTCGACATGAACCTTTGCCGTGGTATGAGCCTGGCTTTTGAATCCAACTGTCAGAACGGAAGACCTGATGATGAGAATTTTTATAAGGCGATGTTGAACAATGTGGCTTTAGAAAGCAATGATATATATGCAGTGTGGGTTAACCTTGAGTTGAGTACAATCAATCAGGAATGGAAAAAAAGTTACGGAAGGCAACGGTTTACTCTGGTTACATTAAAGGGTCAGGAAGATTTTATTTCCGAGCAGCTTAACCTTGAAGGTGATGATACTGAATCAGATTATTTCAAGTTGAAGAAATCCAAAATATTTGAATTTAGTGAACCTTATTTCGATTCATACGGTACAGATCCAAGGGTTTATCTGATGTCAAGTGTATGCGCACCTATTTTGGATGGAAAAGGAAATTTCATTGGTCTTTCAGGCTTTGATTTTTCACTCGACAGGCTTGCTCCTTTTGTTGAACAACTAAATCCTTACACAGGAACTGTAGCAACTGTTGTTTCAAATAAAGGAGTTGTGGTTGCTCACCCTGATAAAAAGCTTGTAATGAAGAGTATTGATGAAGTTTTGCCGGGAGTTAATAGTATATTGAAATCAGTTGAAAATGGTGAAAATAAATCATTTGATCATATTTTCAGGGGAGATAAATATTTTGTAGCAATGGCTCCGATAAAACTAAGCAAGAGTATTACTCCATGGTCATTAATACTGCAAATTCCTCAGAAATCAGTTCTTTCAACTGTTAATTCAACAATTTTATTTACAGTAATCATTTGCATTATTGGGTTGATTGTTTTGGGGGGAATTATTTATTACCTGACAAGAAGGATTGAAAAGCCTTTAAAACAATGCATAAGTTTTGCTGCAGAAGTTGGTGAAGGTAAGTTGTCGGAAAACTTAAAGATTGATAGTAAGGACGAGATTGGAGAAATGTCGGATTCTCTTAATATAATGGCGAATCATCTCAGAGCAATGGTAGGGAGTATCTCAGAAGGTGCAGTATTGCTGTCTCAAACTGCAGGGAAACTTGCAAAAAGCTCGAGTGAGATGATAAGTGTGGCCGATGAGCAGGAACATTCAAGTTCAAATGTTGAGAGATCTGTAAATGAGTTATCTGGTTATATAAACAAAAGCACCGGTAATTCAGAGATAGCTGCTGAATTATCGGCTAAGACCACTAAAAATGTTGTGTTGAGTTCTGACAAATTCCACTTATCGGATCAGTCGATACAAGATATATCCGAGAAAATTAAGATAATTGATGATATAGCTTTTCAAACTAATATTCTTGCCTTAAATGCTGCAGTCGAGGCCGCAAGGGCAGGTGAGTGGGGAAGAGGTTTTGCAGTTGTTGCCGGAGAAGTCAGACGATTGGCTGACAGCAGTAAAAATGCAGCCGATGAAATAATGAAGCTGGCTTCAGAGACACAGCAAAATAGTGCTGAAGCCGGAGAGACACTTGATGTTACTTTTTCATTAATAGGTGAATACTCTTCAATTGTTGATGAAATCCATAAACATGCTTTGATTCAGAATGATCGTATTTCTGAAATAACAGAATCAGTCGACAGACTAAAAAGTATGTCTCACAGTAATACATTGCATGCTGCGAATATAGATCAGTTTGCAACTGAACTTAAAAATCAGTCAGAAAAATTAATGAATCTTGTAATGAAATTCAAAAAGTAATAAACAAGTATTACCTTAAATTGAATTTTATGAGTTAAATATGCTTTAATAATAAAATTAACGTTTATTTTAGAACTTATTATTAAAAAACATAGCCATTAAAAGCATTTTAGAGTGAGGACGTGCATTCTTTTTTCTTTAATATTTTATACAATACAAACTTTTGGAGATAACTCCGAGAGTCTTAGTTGCAGGTTTCAGAAACTTTTCCTTACAGTTGACATGGTTACCTGGAGGAAAGTGGTTGATAGTCTGCATTATTCAAAACTGACACCCCAGGAGGAAGAGGTCCTCTTGTATGGTGAATATGCTCTTATCGGTTGGCTGATCGGAAAAAACAGAAAAGAGGAAGCCAAAAGATATACTGATATGTTTGAGATGAGAATAGATAAAGGGCTAAAGAAAAATCCTAATTCAGCTACATTACTTGCTTTCTATGCAGTTTATTCCGGTTTTAGAATAGGTATTACACC
>CAYXJA010000174.1:0-3299 GCA_964465425.1 uncultured Prolixibacteraceae bacterium
ATATCTTGTGGATTGAAGGCATCGGTTCATTGCAAGGACCATTCGAACCTTTTGGGGTATTATTAGGAGGAGGCTTTCTGGTTTTACTATGTGTACATGAAGATGGAGTACTGATATACCAAAACCCTGATTATCCTGATTGTAAAGTTACTACAAGTGCAGAGTTCAATTCAAACAATGAAAAGCTAATAGAATTATTTCCTACTTCTGCCGGATTGCTTCGACTTTCTTTGTTGAACGGAAATAAAGGTGAGATTTCATTATTCTCCCCGAAAGGGAAACTAATAATAAAGAGCAAAATAACTGAAAGAGAAACTGAGATATGCTCCCCTGCGGAAGGTTTGATGCTTTTCAGGTTTGTGAATGAGAATGGTGAAGTGCAGACGGGAAAGGTTATTCTATAATTTGACATAAAATAAAACCCGGAACAGTATTATGCTCCGGGTTTTATTTTTAATAAGAAATGTGATAAAGCAAAGAGAATTAGTTGAAATCTATTGTTCAGTGACTGAATTGGTTCATTCAGAGGATAAAACATGCCATTCATTAAAAATATTTTTTAATAACATTTATATTGTTTAGCTTGGCAAATATGTAATAAATAGAATATTTACCAAATAAGTTCTTGTGAGAATTATTAATTTTTGTAGTAAAATCCCAACAAATTCTAAAGTTGTATTCCGGGCTACTGATGCAATAACAATCAGTGGTTACTTCTCTCTACCGTTAAGCAGCAGCCTGAACTTGATTACACATCCTTGTCCGCAATAATATAAAAAAATTTAAAATTATGAAACATAAAATATACATGCTATTCTTAATGATAATAATAGCAACATTAAATCTTAATGCTCAGGAACAATCAATAATATTTAATGACTATGTTCCGGACATTACATTAGATAATCACCTTAAGGATACTCTAAAGATTGACCTCAACTATGATTCTGTCAATGATGTTGTGTTTTATCTAATGTATCCCTCATACGGTAGAGTTTTAATTATTGAACCATTACATAATGACTGTCTTATTACTATCAATAACTGGAATACTTCTGACACTTTAAATCAAGCATTAGATTGGATTTCGAAAAGATGGTTTTTTCAATGGGAACCTAATGGCGGAGAAATAGGAATTAAATTAAAATTAAATGGACAAAATTATTATGGTTGGATAAAAGCTTATTATAAGAATTTTGAGTTAGAAACTTTTTGGTATGTCGACAAATACGCCTTCTGCACAATCCCAGATTACCCTCTGATGTGGGGACAAACTGAACTTACCGGAAAAAAGGATATAAAAATTCAGGATAAGATTAAAGTTACAGTAGATGGGCTGTCTAAGAACATTAATATTCAATCAAAAGATGTGGTTATGGAAATATCGCTTATCAATTCATCAGGCAGAGTTATCCGAAAATGGAGGAATATAAAATCTTCGAAGGTGGATATTCCTTCAGAAGGGATAAGAGGGGGTGTTTACTTTATGAGGATAAAAACAGAAAATGATAAAATTGTGACAGAGAAGATTGTGCTTTAAATGAGCATGTCCGTAACATACACAAAAAAGGATGAATTCTATCCTCAAAAAGATTAAATATCAATGAATTTATATTTGTAATTGAGAAATTTGTTTACTTTTGCGGAAATTTTGGCTAAAAGTCAAACTTTTAATGTTGCACCGTTGTCATCGAGCGCGAATACTGCGGTGTTATAATCGAATGGTTTAACTTTAAAATTAAGAAATTATGTATTTAGATTCTGAAAAGAAGAAAGAGTTTTTTGCAAAGTTTGGTAAAAGTGAATCTGACACAGGAAGTGCAGAAGGCCAGGTTGCAATGTTTTCATTCCGTATTGCCCATCTTACAGAGCATTTGAAAAAGAACCGCAAGGATTTCGGTACACAGCGTGCATTGATTAGTCTTGTAGGTAAACGTCGTCGTTTGCTCGACTACTTAAAAGACAGGGATATCGAAAGATATCGTGCCATAATTAAGGAACTGAACTTACGTAAATAATTAAAAAAGAGGCAATCAAAAAAATTGCCTCTTTTAGCTTTAAAAAAACAGTACCTTTTACTATTTTAGAGGAAATTATAGATACACTTATGATGAATGTTATAGAAAAAATTATCGACCTTGGTGATGGAAGAACCATTAGCATTGAAACAGGGAAGTTGGCAAAACAGGCCGATGGTTCTGTAGTAGTAAAAATGGGAGGAACAATGTTGCTTGCAACAGTTGTTTCAGCCACTGAGGCAAATGAAGATGTTGATTTCATGCCATTGTCTGTTGACTACCGTGAAAAGTTTTCAGCAGCAGGCCGTTTTCCCGGAGGTTTTCTTAAAAGAGAAGCTCGCCCTTCTGATGAAGAAATACTTATTGCACGACTTGTTGACAGGGCTTTACGTCCGTTATTCCCAAGCAATTACCATGCAGAGACAGTTGTAATGATTACATTGTTTTCTTCTGACATGGAGAATACAGCTGATTCACTCGCAGGGCTGGCAGCATCTGCTGCAATCGCAGTTTCTGATATCCCTTTTGAATGTCCTATTTCAGAAGTAAGGGTAGCTAGGATAAACGGTGAGTTTGTTATAAACCCGAAATTATCAGATATACCAAATGCCGATCTTGACATTATGGTAGGAGCATCATATGAAAACATTATGATGGTTGAGGGTGAAATGAACGAAGTGTCTGAAGAAGTAATGCTTGAAGCAATAAAATTTGCTCATCAGGCAATTAAGGCACATTGCAAAGTGCAGGAAGAACTTGCTGCAGCAGTAGGAAAGACAAAACGTGAATATTGCCATGAAGTTAACGATGAAACAATTCGTGAAAAGGTAAAAGCCGATTTATATCAGAAATGTTATGATCATGCAAATAAACAGCAGGCTGACAAACACCTTCGCAGCGATGGTTTTAAGGCAATACTTGATGAATATATTGAAGCTTACAAACAGGAAAATGCAGCAAATACTGAAATTGACCTTGCAGTAAATATCAAGCTTATAAAAAAATATTATCACGACGTTGAAAAAGAGGCCATGCGCCGTATGATCCTTGATGAAGGACACAGGCTTGACGGCAGGAAGACAAATGAAATCCGCCCGATCTGGGGTGAGGTAGATTATCTTCCGGGCTCACATGGTTCAGCAATTTTCACCCGTGGTGAAACACAATCACTTACTTCATGTACTTTAGGCACCAAGCTTGATGAAAAAATCATTGATGGTGTTACAGTACAGGGAAAAGAAAAATTCCTTTTGCATTATAACTTCCCTTCATTCAGTACAG
>CAYXJA010000175.1:0-3270 GCA_964465425.1 uncultured Prolixibacteraceae bacterium
AGATTATCAAGCTTGCTGTTATATTGTTCCCACATTGATTTTAATTCATCGTATTCCATGATTCTTCAATTTAATTGTTCGACAAATGATTTTTAAGTTTCATCTTGATCCTGTTGATTTTTGTTGCAACATTTGTTTTGGAAATACCGATTATTTCTGAAATTTCATCGTAAGAATAGCCGTCAAGCTGAAGGAGGATTATTGCCTTGTCTATATTTCCCAGATGGCTGATTGCATTGTGCAGCTGCTCATACAATTCATTCATGCCATGGTTTTCTTCAAGAGTTGGTACAATACCTGTGTAAACGATATGATTACTTTTTTTCACATAATCGCGATACCACGAAACTGCAGTATTGATGGCTATTCTGTAAATCCAGGTACTTACTTTTGCCTCACCTCTGAATGATGGAAATGATTTCCAAAGGTTTTCAATAATCTCCTGAAAAAGGTCATTCATATCGATTACCTGATCACAATACATGTGACTGATTTTAAAAATCAGCTTTTTGTTTTCATCGATTAAATCAAGAAATTTTTCAGTTGAACTTTCCATAGTAAATCAGAATCTTTTTTGAAATGTTAGTCGAAAAAGAATCATAAAAAGTCACAGTCATTATTAAATAAAATTACCAATATTTGTAGAATATTTATCAATTAGTTATATTTAGCATAATTCAAAATCTTAAAAAGAAGTGGTAAGTAATCATCCAAAAGTTGCTGTTGTCCTTGGTCAGGGAGGTCTTAGACCTTTTGCAGCACTGCCTCTTTTTACTTTTCTTGAAGAGAATAATATTCCGGTCGATCTGCTAGTTGGCTGTAGCGGAGGATCGATTGTATCTGCTTTTATAGCTGCAGGGTACAAACCTGATTTCATTGAGAAGAATGTTATCCCAAGGATTACAAAATCATTCTTTAAATTGAATTGGAAGACTTTACTTTCAATCATTGGAATTCCGGTTGGCAGTTTGGGCAAGCATGGAGCATTGATAAATCCGAAAACTATAGTTAAGCTTGGTAAAGAATATTTAAAGGGTAAAAATATTGAAGACCTGAATATCAAGACTATCTTTCAGGTAACTGATTTCGATACAGGAGAAGGGGTGGGACTTGAATCCGGAGATCTTATTCAAAGCATGCTGGCATCTTCGGCAAATTTTCCTATTCTTCCTCCGGTGAAGATAGGTGAAAGATGGTTTTTCGATGGAGCTTTTACTTCACCTATTCCTATTTTGCAAGCAGTAAAGAAAGGTGCCAATGTTATTATTGCCGTTGATTTTCAGGATGATCTTCAATCAAATAAAACAGGAGTATTCAATTCAATAATGCATATATGCAATGTTTTTCAAAAGACTATCGGGAGTCAGGAGATGACTTTATCAATTGATCTTCATCCTTTTGAAATTATTTACATGAAGGTAAAGTACGATATCCCTGTCGATATTTTTGATTTTAAAAGTTTCCCTGTAATTCTTGGCGCGGGCGAAAAAGCCCTGGGTGTTATTAAGGATGAACTTTTATATCTATGTAATAAAACACAGGAATTATGAAATATATAGGTGCTCATGTCAGCGCTTCAGGCGGAGTAGAATTTGCTCCGATAAACGCTCACAATATAGGTGCAACAGCTTTTGCCCTTTTTACTAAAAACCAGAAACAGTGGTTTTCTAAACCATTGACACCTGAAAATATTTCCCTTTTCAAGGAGAATTGCATTAAGTACGGTTTTAAACCCGAACAGATTCTTCCTCACGACAGCTATCTTATTAATCTTGGAAATCCCGAAGCTGAACCCTTAATGAAGAGCAGGGAAGCGTTTTTGGATGAACTGAACAGATGTAATCAGCTTGGTCTTGATCGCTTGAATTTCCACCCCGGAAGCTATCTTACAGGCAATTTAGAAAGTTGCCTTAAAACTATTTCCGAAAGCATAAACTGGGCTTTAGACCGATCGGAAGGGGTTATTGCTGTTATTGAAAACACCGCCGGCCAGGGAACAAATGTCGGATACAGGTTTGAGCAAATCAGAGATATAATAGATAAGGTTGAAGATAAAAGCAGGGTGGGGGTTTGTATTGATACTTGTCATGCTTTTACTGCCGGTTATGAAATGAATACCCTTGAAGGATACAGTAAAACCTGGAAAGAATTTGAAGAGATCATCGGATTTGAATATCTTAAAGGGATGCATATCAATGATTCTAAAAAAGAATATGCCACAAGGGTCGACAGACACGATAATATTGGCGTGGGTTTCATTGGTAACGACCTGTTTAAATGGATAATGAACGATCCCCGTCTTGATGGCATACCTTTAATTCTTGAAACTCCTGATGAGGAAAAGTGGGCTGAGGAGATAGCATTGCTTAAAAGCTATATAAGCAGCTGATATAATGGCCAGAATAATTGAAGCAAAGACTATTTTAACCAAATACAAGGATGCCCCCGATTCGTGGTTTGGCTTAACCTATGCCATGAACCTTTACAGAGGGTGTCAGCATCAGTGTATTTATTGTGATTCAAGAAGTGAGTGCTATCAGCTGGGCGACCTTTCCGATATAAGGATTAAAAAAGATGCACTGCTTATTCTTGAAAAAGAACTAAAATCAAAAAGACATAAAGGGACTATAGGATTTGGTAGCATGAACGATCCCTATATGCCTGTTGAAGCAAAGGAAGAACTTGTCAGAGGTGCACTTAAGCTGATTTTAAAATACAATTTTCCTGTTAATTTGCTTACCAAAAGCGACTTAATAATCAGGGATATTGATATTATTAAGCAAATCTCAGATAAAAGCTATGCTGCTGCATCTTTAACAATTACAACTATCAACGATGACCTGGCTTCAATTATTGAACCTGCTGCCCCCCGTTCTTCAGCAAGATTTGATGCTATAAAAAAGCTTTCTGAAAATGGAATTTATACCGGAGTGATGCTGATGCCTGTTCTGCCTTTTATTAATGATACCTGGGAAGAAATTGAACAGCTGATTTACAAGGCTAAGGAATCCGGGGCACGCTATATTATCTTCATGGCAGGCTTGACTTTAAGAAAAGGGTCAAGAGATTATTTCTATGAAAAGCTTGATAAACATTTTCCGCAGATAAAAGAAAGATATATAAATTCATTTGGGGATAATTACCTTTGTAATTCATTGTCAGCTAATAATCTTTATAAAAATGCTGCCTTGTTGTGCAGTAAGATTAACCTTCCAATGAAAATGGATTTTTATAATCCCGACAAGGATAAACAGCTGTTGATGGATTTTT
>CAYXJA010000176.1:0-3257 GCA_964465425.1 uncultured Prolixibacteraceae bacterium
CCGGAGTAATACCATTTGTTTACAGCCAGGATGCCAAGTTTTGACTGTAAGTCGATGATGTCTTCATTTTTCTGAATAGGAATATCTTCTACTTTAGAAAGACCATATCCCAGATCCAGAATATTATCCCAGTTTGTATTTGCTTTCTTGTAATTTGCAAAATACTGTGCTTTTGCAACTCCGGCAACAGAGTTTAATCCCCCTGCAGCCCAGTTCGTAAATGATAACTGTGTGAAGTTCACCGCAAACATACCCCCACTTGTCCAATAAGTTGTATCTTTCTTTTCTTGTCCGAAAACAACTGTAGTTATCAGAAGTGAAACAAATAAAATAGCAATTCTTTTCATCCGAAAATAATTTGTTTTTCTAATTGCCGGATGGAACTCACATGACTCATTTTTATGGGTGTTTGTGATTGTGTGAAAACATGTTCGTTTCATAATTCTCATTGATAGTTTGATTCTACAAATTATTTATTTTCTCATTCTTTTAAATTTGGCACTGCACCAATTATTCCTTACTTTTTTATTTATGAATGATAATCCTAAATCTTCTGCAGCTTTTTCAATGTCTTTTAAATCATCATTATAAAAGCCGCTGAAAAAGATAAGACCCTCAGGTTTCAATACTTTTATGTATTCAGGCATGTCTCTGAGGATTATATTTTTCTGAATATTGGCGTAGATTATATCGAATTCTTCATCAGGAATGGATGATGCATCTCCAAGGATTGATTTGATATTGAAGCACTTGTTTATTTGAGCATTTTCTGTTGTTGCATCATACGACCATTTGTCAATGTCGATTGAAGTTATTGAAAGCGCACCATTCATGGACGACAGGATAGAAAGTATACCTGTTCCGCAACCCATATCAAGAACTTTTTTGTTTTTCTGGTCTGTTTCAAGGATATGCTCCATCATCATGTAGGTAGTCTCGTGATTACCGGTGCCAAAAGCCATGTTTGGCTCTATGACAATTTCGTATTCACATTTAGGAAAATCTTCATGGAAAGGAGCTCTTACCACACATCGGTCGGCAATTACAAGTGGTTTGAAGTAATTCTTTTCCCATTCTTCATTCCAGTTCTGATCAGGAATAAACTCTTCAATCCACTCGATTTTGAATAGACCACCAAAGTCAATATTTAAACTTTCTTTATTGAAATTTGGACTTGGGATATATGCTTCCAGAGTTTCTTCGTTTTCCACGAAACTTTCGAAGCCTTCATCGGCTAACCCGGCCATTAACACATCACGGTACTCCTGCTTGTCGGGACTAAGCGTTATAGTTATTTTAAGATAATCCATTAATCTTTTTAAATCAAAGATATTTATAATTTTTAGAATTAAATTTATACCAGTAAACAAGAGCAGTAAAATTTATACTCTTTTTCAGTAAATATGGCTAAAGAAAGAAGATTAAAAGGGTCGGGTGAAGTTGAGATTTTCGAATCGGATATTACCTCAAAATTGGAATTGCCTTTATTTCAAACGGGCATTTCAGCAGGATTTCCATCGCCGGCGGATGATTATATTGAAGGGAGGATAGACCTTAATATTGAGCTGATTAAAAACCCAAGTTCTACTTTCTTTGGCAGGGTTAACGGTGATTCGATGATAAATGCAGGAATTGGAAATGGCGACCTGATTGTTGTTGATAAGTCAATCGAACCAAGAGAAAATTCAATTGTTGTGTGTATAATAGATGGAGAATTTACTGTAAAAAGATTTAAAAAGATTAAGGGGGAATATTTTCTTTATCCTGAGAATGAGAAGTATAAGCCAATAAAAATCAACAGTGAAAACGATTTTAAGATTTGGGGGACTGTAACATATTCAATAAAAAAGCATTGAGAGGATGATAGGGCTGGCCGACTGCAATAATTTCTATGTCTCTTGTGAGAGAGTTTTCAGGCCTGATCTTGAAGGTAAACCTGTTGTTGTCCTGTCAAATAATGACGGATGCGTCATATCCCGTTCAAATGAAGCAAAACAGTTAGGTATTAAAATGGGGGAGCCTGCTTTTAAAAGGGAAAGCTTCTTCAGAGCTAACAATGTGTTTTGCTTTTCATCTAATTATGCTTTATATGGTGATATGTCTCAGCGGGTTATGGATACTTTACGGAGTGAAATTCCTGAAATAGAGGTTTATTCAATCGATGAATCATTTCTTAACCTTGATGGAATTCCCAACTTGTATGAATTTTTGACTCACCTTAGACAAAAATTACTTCGGAACACAGGAATTCCGGTTGGCATAGGTGCAGGAGATACAAAATCTCTTGCTAAAATAGCTAATAAAGAAGCAAAGCAAACAGGTGTTTTTATTATTGAAAATGATGCAATAAGAAAAGCAATTCTGAAGAACACCCCTATTGGAAAAGTATGGGGAATAGGGAGGCAATATCAAAAAATGCTTCTTAGAAATCAGATTGATAACGCACTAATATTTTCTCAGCTTGACGAGCACTGGGTCAAGAAGAATATGACAGTTGCCGGGCACAGGATACAAAGAGAGCTAAATGGTGAGCCTTGTATAATGTTTGAGCAAGTGCCCAAAGCTAAAAAAGCAATAGCAACAACCCGTGCCTTTGGAAAGAAACTTACTGATAAAGATACAATTAAGGAAGCAATTGCAACTCATGCAGTTCGGTGTGCCGAAAAACTAAGAAAGCAACATTCTTCAGCGAATTTGCTGACATTATTCATTCATACTGACCCTTTTTCTGAAACAGAAAAGTTTTATTACAAAAGCCAGACGGTTATCCTTGAAGTTGCATCAAACGACAATGTTTTGCTGGTGAAAGCTGCTTTTAAGGCTTTGGATAAAATATTCAAACAAGGACTTCTTTATAAAAAAGTAGGTGTAATTGTTGATGGGATAGTACCTGAAAACCAATTGCAAGGAAATTTGTTTTATGAGAAAGACATGGAAAGGCATAATATAATTTCTGCCGTTTCCGACAGTATCAACCGGCGATATGGCCGCGATACGCTTAAGCTGGCTGCTCAGGGAAAAGGAAAAGAATGGAAGTTGAGGCAGGAAAAACTTTCAAAAAACTATACAACCCGATTAGAAGATATAATACAAGTAAAATAGCTTATGTGTTTCTATTATAACATCAATAAAGGCAATACAGATAAGCTTGTGAAAAACAAGGTTATAACTGAAAAGCAGGCACTCATTCTTCCTGAAATAAAATTTGCCAATGGATTTGAGCATCCTCAAATGCCAATCATAACGAATATGCAACC
>CAYXJA010000177.1:0-3225 GCA_964465425.1 uncultured Prolixibacteraceae bacterium
ATTTTTGTATTCAAATGGGGAATAACAGGAGCTGCCCTTGCTACAGTCATTGCTCAAACATCAATGTTGATATGGCAGATATTTATTTTCAGCAACAAAAACAGTTTTATACATATTAAACCCGGAATATTCAAATTCAATAAGAAGATTGCACTGGATACTCTTTCTATAGGTATTTCACCATTTATGATGAATGCTACTGCTTCTGTAATAGTTATTATTTTAAACCGTGGTTTTATAACCTATGGAGGCGACTTATATGTTGGGGCTTATGGAATTGTAAACCGCATAGCCTTCTTGTTTGTAATGATAGTCATGGGTATCAACATGGGGATGCAACCTATAGCAGGTTATAACTATGGTGCCAAACAAATGGACAGAGTAAACAAAGTATTGAAGTACACCATATTTCTTGCCTCGGGGGTTGTTATAATTGGATTTGTTGTTTGCCAGCTGTTACCTCATGCAGTAGCATCAATGTTCACTTCGGATGAAACCCTTATTAATCTTGCCGCGCAAGGCTTGAAAGTTGTATTTATTTTCTTCCCGATAGTAGGGTTCCAGATGGTTACAGGCAATTTCTTCCAAAGTATTGGTATGGCAAAAAAAGCAATTCTGATGTCACTGACACGCCAGATTCTTTTCCTGTTGCCCGGCCTATTAATATTACCCCATTTCTTTGGAGTAATGGGAATATGGTACAGTATGCCAACTGCCGATATCTTGTCAAGTGTTGTTTCTGCGCTTTTTCTTATTAACCACTACCGGAATTCAACAATAAAAAATTAAATTCACAATATTATAGCTCAACTGATTATGAAAGAAAATTTTGTCATTACAATAGGACGGCAGTTAGGAAGCGGAGGCCTTCTGATAGGAGAAAAGCTTGCATCAATGATGAATATTTCCTTTTATGACAAAGAGCTGATTAATATTGCTTCCAAAGAAAGCGGACTGGGAAAGGAATTCTTTGAAAAGTTTGATGAAAAAGACAGCCACAGTTTTTTTGGAGGCTTCCTTTCTCTCAGGGGAATACTTTCAGATGATATGTATTCAAACAATTACCTCAATAATGAAACACTGTTTACTATTCAAAGCGACATAATAAGAAATCTTGCTGAAGAAAAATCATGTGTATTCATAGGCCGCTGTGCTGATTATGTACTTAAAGATCATCCCCGCTGCCTGAATATTTTTATCAGTGCCGATATGGAAGATAAAATTAAAAGGGTTTCTGAAATGCATAACCTTCCTGAAAATAAAGCCAAAGACTTCATTGAAAAGATGGACAAGAAGCGTGCTTCATATTACAATTACTATAGCAATAAGATGTGGGGTGTAGCTGAATCATATGATCTTTGCATAAATTCTTCTATTCTGGGTATTGACGAAACCGTAGAATTCATCCGCCATTTTGCTGAGAAAAGGTTTGGATTGAAATAAAATAAAGAAAAAAATCTGTTATTTTACAACACCACAAGTTGCTCATCTACTGAATGTTTTATTTCAGAAACTGTAATAATCATAAATATTGTTTATTTATTGCTTAAGGGTAACATTAAAAACGGTTGTCTTAAAGTCATCAATTAACATATTTAAATAGCCATGAAAAAACATTTTTTTACATTGTCGGCACTCCTGCTGACATCAGTTTTTATTGCCTTTTCGCAAGAAAAATCAAACACTGAAATTACTTTCATCGGAACAGAAGGTTTCATGATTAAAAACAATGATAAGAAAATTCTTATCGATGCACTGTATAGTTATCCCGCCGGAAACAATATTGATAATGCCGAACCTTTCATCAGTAAAATGATTCAAAAAGGTGAATCTCCTTTTGACGGAAGTGAACTTTACTTTGTCACTCACACTCACCCTGATCATTATAGCATAAGCATGATTCAATCATATCTTGCAAATAATCAACAATCTGTATTCGTTGGAGATTCATCAACCAGGGTAAGCACGTTAACCACTGAAGCAGGTGATCGTATGTTTAATTTAAAACCTCAGAAATATGGTTCTGTAGATACTACAATTAACGGCGTACATTTTACAGGGTACAATCTCAAACATGATAAAGCCTACCCACTTTACAATCTGGGCTACTGGATTGATATTGACGGACTAAAAATATTCCACACAGGTGATAATACGCTGGAAGATACTACCGAATACATTAACAGTGGTTTGTTAGACAAACCAATAGACATTGCATTTCTTAATAATAACGCTCTGTTGAAATCAAAGACTAACAGTGAATTTTTCAAAAGACATCTCAAGGCAAAATGTATAATATTGATGCACGTGAGTATGGCAGATGTTAAAAATGTAAGAAACAGAGTTGCCAATCTTGGTGAAGGATTCCCCCCGATTCTTGTATTTGGAGGATCAATGGAAAAACTTTTAGTAAATGACTCTATTTACTTTACAAATCTGATGCCTGAAAAAATTGGCACAATAAAAGATACACTGATCAACAAAAATGATCAGGTCAGTATTGAAATTCCCGTTCTTTTTTCAGATCCTGATGAAGGCGATGAAATAACATATTCACTATCAAATTTACCTGCAGGTTTAATTTTTAACAGTGAAAGCATGACCATTACCGGCATCGCTGAAAAAGCAGGAAAATTCACGGTGAAAGTCTTAGGCACTGACCAAGGTTACAGTTCGAACAGTACAACATTTAAAATTACAGTTCAGGAAACAGCCGGAACAGGAATGAAAGAAACCAATAATAATTATATCTATCCTAATCCTGCAAATTCAGAAATATGGTTTAGCAATCTTTCAGAGGAAATCAATAGTATTCAAATCTTCAATATGAATGGGAGCAAAGTATTGGATCAATCGATTTGTACTAATCCTATTGATATTTCAACACTTGAGAAAGGGGTTTTCGTAGTTAAATTAAGGAAAAAAGAAAAGGTTATTTGTTACAATCTGATAAAAGAATAATCAGGTTCCCCCTATAAGAACAGATTGCCGCGCTACGCTCGCAATGACCATGCAAAACAACAGATTACCACGTATTGATAATCTGGTATTTATGAACAGCAATGTGGAATATATTATAAAAATAAAGCTCTGCCATTAATGGCAGAGCTTTATTTTTATAATGAATTTTAATTTATTCTGAATAAATCTCAAGAAGTATTTCCATTATCTTTTTACCGGCAGTAGCAACGCTTGTCCCGGGACCAAAGATAGCAGCAACGCCTG
>CAYXJA010000178.1:0-3222 GCA_964465425.1 uncultured Prolixibacteraceae bacterium
CAAATTAGGAAATAACCTCGATATCTTTTTCAAAAAGAAGAAATTGGAAAGAGAACCTGCAAGCTGAAATAAGCCCGGAGGATAAAACTGAGTAATTGAAGGTTGATATTTCCAGTTAATCTCAGGGGGTAAGATAATAGCTATTTTACATCCCGATTCAACTGCAGCATAAGCAATAAGGGCATTAGTCAGATTAATGTTGTGGAAACAAATATCTGCTTCTTGCTGACTATTTTCTTGATCACCCTTTATTGTCATTTATTTTTTTGTTAAAGTACATTAATCTTTGAATAAAATGAAACAGTTTCATCATTTTAAACGTACAAACCAAAACCTTTTAACAATTGAACGTTTGTTGATTGGTTGAGCCAAGTTGTTGAAAAAAGGTAATCAGTAGTTTGTTTTTGAGGGGAAGCGGTGGTAGTCCACCGCTTTTATTTTTTCAACAAAAACGTTGTTGTACCAATATTGTAACCATCAGCAAAAACATCAATTGTATATGTTCCCGGAATTAACGGTTCATGCCCTGTATTATCCCAGTAAATGTTTACAGGTAACTCATTCCCTTCATAATTGATCTCACGACTTGCAGAGTAGGGGATTGTCAAATCTTCAAAATTAAAGACCCCACCTTCCTTACTTACCAATAAAAGCTGGTCGGGCTTCATTATCCTGACGTAAATGTTTTTTAATCCTCTTGGTGTTGTGAGATTCTTGCTTAATGAAAAACCAATCATTAGTTTCTGCGTCTTAGATGCCCTGTCAGTAACCTTATCCTTGGTTGTCAATCCGTTTACTTTTAAATCTAAAGCATCAAGTATCTGTGCTTTTTTTACAGTTTGTACCAACTCATCTTTTTCTTTTACAAGTTGCTCATTTTTATTCTTTTCATCAGATATCTGCCTCTTAACTTCCATGTTCTCAGCATAAAGAATCTTGTTTCTTTCATTGAGTGAATCTATCTGATTGTAAAGATCTTTCATTATGCCTCTCAGCGTTGTCACTTTATTGCGGTATTGGGCTACCTCCTCGTAACTTGCCTGCTTAACCTGTTCTACCTGATTTAAAAGATTCTTAATCTCTGTTTGTGTCATTAATAGATTTTGATTCAGCTTATCATTATTTGTTTTCACTGAATCATAATTAAAAAGCATCTTGCTGAGCTCTGTTTTTATTGAATCTTTCTCGTTATTTATCTGAACAACAATTTCTTCATGCTCATCCTTTTCTTTCATGTACATTACTACTAATGCACCAAGTATTAGAGTGAGAACTATCACTATTACATTTCTGAAATCAAATTTCTTCTTATTTTGTGTGTTATATTGCTCAGACATAAGTATTAAATATTGTTATGCAAGTATACAAAAAATAGGATTATTTTATTCTTTATATTCTGTCCTTACCTGAAAAAACCTTCTTTAAATAATACTTTACAGGATTTTCATATTTAAGCTTTTTCCAGGGGCGACTGCTATGGGGTAAATGAATAACTCTTATATCTGTAAGTATATAGTTTTTAAACCCTTTCTTTCGTGAATCCTTTGAAATCTTTACATCAAACCAATCCTTTTTTTCTGATAGTGATTCAAGATCAAGCTCTCTTAATAAACTGAGAGTTATTAATGTACAGCAGAAACTTACTCTGTGTTGTGTTTCAACAATATTGCTTTCGTTAGGTGTAATATGATTATACGGAAAGTTGATATTGCCTTCTGAATCAACAGTTAATGCAGCTGCCATGCCACATTTCTCCAGCGTGTTTGCTTTATCAATAAGTCTGCTGATAATGTCCGGTTCAACAAATACATCCGACTCAACAATCAAAAGGTGAGAGTTAAGTTTTATAGCCCTTTCTCTTGCATCCTGCAATACAAAACGATAATTAGGGGAAGGTGTATTGATTATTTCTTCCAGGTTGATTAAAGTATAACCTTCATTTTGATTTTTCTCAAGTATCTTTTTGGTTTCCGGAGTACTGAAATCATTGTAAACCAGATAGGGGAAATCTCCCTTTGATTTACAAATCTTTGATATTGCCCTTTCAGCTGTCTCAATTGAATCCTTAACCGGTGTAATTATTAAAAGATTGTCCAAGAGAATTTATTGTTTATCTGCCTGTATACATATTTTCATAATACTTTTGATAGTCGCCTGAAGTAATATTTTCCATCCATTCCTTGTTTGAAAGATACCAGCCGATCGTTTTTTCTATTCCTTCTTCAAACTGAAGCGATGGCTCCCATCCCAGATCCTTCTTTAACTTGCTTGCATCAATGGCATACCTGAGATCATGACCTGCCCTGTCTGTCACATATGTTATAAGCTTTTCTGAAGTTCCGGCAGGACGACCCTTTTTAATATCCATTATCTCACATATCTTCTTTACGATATCTATATTCTTCCATTCATTGTTTCCACCAATGTTGTAAGTTTCACCTTCCGTTCCCTGATGGAAAATAAGATCAATTGCTGAAGCATGGTCTTCTACAAACAACCAGTCGCGAATGTTCAAACCCTTTCCGTATACCGGCAGAGGTTTTGAATTTTCAATATTGTTGATGATTAATGGAATTAACTTCTCGGGAAATTGATTCGGGCCATAGTTGTTTGAACAGTTTGACAGTACTACCGGCAACTTATATGTGTTGTGATAAGCTCTCACAAGATGATCAGAACTTGCCTTGGATGCGGAATAAGGGCTTTGGGGATCGTATGATGTTGTCTCGGTGAAAAAACCTTCATCTCCTAATGAACCATATACCTCGTCAGTTGAAATATGATAAAACCTTTTGCCTTTATAATCATCTTTCCAGCAATTCCTTGCTGCATTAAGAAGATTGACTGTTCCTACAATGTTGGTCATTATGAATTCCATAGGATTTGTTATCGAACGGTCAACATGACTTTCAGCTGCAAGGTGTATTACCCCATCGGGTTTCTCTTCATTGAAAAGGGCATTGATAAAATTGCTGTCGACAATATCTCCTTTTACAAACTTGTAGTTTTCTTTTGAACTTATATCTTTCAGATTCTCAAGATTTCCTGCATAAGTGAGTGCATCAAGGTTTATTATCTGATAGTCAGGATAGCGATTTACAAAGCGGCGTACTACATGTGATCCTATAAAACCTGCTCCTCCGGTGATTATTATTTTCTTCATAATGTTCTGATTCTTTTAGGTGTTTAATAAGGTTAAACGCTGATGGTTTTTGTTTTGTT
>CAYXJA010000179.1:0-1136 GCA_964465425.1 uncultured Prolixibacteraceae bacterium
TTTATTTAATTCAAACTTTATCCTTGAAATTCTGGTAGATTCATAGAACAAAATAACGGCAAACACAAAAATTGCCACAGATAGCGGATTAAAGGGTTTTTTATTGATTATTCGTATTAACAAGCTTATGATTGATAAAAAGCCCAGACCGCTAAACATTAACAGCATCCTGATTACCAATTTTACATTTTCAGTATTTATTCCGGGAGAGTTCGGAGAAGGTATTAGTCCGCTTACCATTATTATAAATAAAGTTAATCCGGTAAGAGAAAGGATAATTTCAGCAAATAAACCATAAATAGTCTTTTTGTTCATCCATCCTATTACATATAAGGCTATTGCCCCAAAAAGTAAATATTGAGGTATACTTCTGAGCAATATTTCTAACTGGTCTACTGTTATCATATTTGAATATTTTCTTCAAATTTAATTTTTTACTGATTTATTTCCTTTTGAGGTGATGAAATTAACTTTATTTTGCGAGGTATTTTAAAATTTAATAGATATGAAAAATATTTTTCTTTTTCTGATGCTTTCATTTTTGTATTTAGGATCATCATGTAGCGAACCTGTTAAAAGAGCAGGAAGTGAAATTTTAATGTTTTATAATGTTGAAAATTTATTTGACACAATAAATGATCCTTCAAAGAATGATGAAGATTTTCTCCCTTCAGCATCGTTTAATTGGAACACTGAAAAATATAATAAGAAAATAAATGACCTTGCAAAAGTAATTACCTCTTTGGGTAACCCGCTGTTGCCTGCTGTAATAGGTTTAGCTGAAATTGAAAACAGGACTGTACTCGAAGATTTAGTAAGTAATAAAATGCTTAAAAAAGGCAAGTACAAAATAATTTGGAAGGAAAGTCCTGACGAAAGGGGCATTGATTGTGGGTTTTTATATAATCCATCTGTCTTTTCACCTGAAAAATCCGAGTTTTTATCAGTAACAATTAAGGATGATGATGCATTTAAAACCAGAGATGTCATTTATGTAAAAGGGAAATTAAAAAAAGAAGAATTTCATATTTTCATTAATCACTGGCCTTCAAGAAGAACAGGAAAAAATGAGACTGATTTCAAAAGGAATCTTGTAGCTCAAATTGTGAAGGATAAAGTTGATTCAATATACAAGA
>CAYXJA010000179.1:1236-3208 GCA_964465425.1 uncultured Prolixibacteraceae bacterium
AATGGTTTTATTTTTCACATGCCTTTTATGGAGTTTGTAAATGATAAAGGTGAAATGTCACCAAACAGAACATACGGACGAAATTATTACGGAGGAATAAGTGATCATTTTCCTGTGTATTTTATTCTCAGATAGAAATTTTAAATTACAGGACACATTTGACAAGGGAATTTTGATATTTCTTAACTCATTTTAACAATCAAAAGCCTTATTTGAACCTGATTACTTAATCTAGATTTAATGTTCGAATAAATCTGTAAAAAATTTGAATAGTGGTTTTGGTTCATTGATGTAAATTATATCTTTGCGCTGTTTTTTTGAAAATCCAAATAATTCAATTATGAAATCAGTGAAATTTGTAAGTCCTGCTGAAGCAGTTAAGGTAATCAAAAGCAATGATCATATACATTTAAGCAGTGTTGCAAGTGCTCCACAATGTTTGATCAATGCAATGGTTGAAAGGGGTAAAGCAGGAGAGTTTAAGAATGTTCATATTCATCACTTACATACTGAAGGACCTGCTCCTTACACGGAACCAGAATTTGAAGGGATATTTCAACATGATGCTTTCTTTGTAGGCGGAAATGTGCGTAAATCTGTTCAGGCAGGGTATTCAGATTACATTCCGGTTTTTCTTAGTGAAACACAAAGACTTTACAGAGAAGGTTATCTTCCTTGTAATGTTGCAATGATACAAGTTTGTCCTCCTGATGAACATGGATATGTATCGCTGGGTACATCTGTTGATGCAACACTTGCTGCAGTTGAAACCGCTGAACATGTAATAGCTGTTATAAATCCTAATGTGCCGAGAGCTTTGGGTGATGCACTCATTCCACTTGACATGATAGATATTTTTGTTGAGGACAATACTCCATTAATGCCTGCCCATTTTACAGAACCTAGTGAGATTGAAAAGGCAATTGGTTTACATTGTGCAGAGTTGATTGAAGACGGAGCTTGTTTACAGATGGGAATTGGTGCAATACCAAATGCTGTTTTAGCACAATTGGGTAACCACAAGAATCTTGGAATTCATACAGAAATGTTTGCAGATGGTGTTCTACCCCTTGTTGAAAGCGGAGTTATTAACGGTGCAAACAAAGCAATAGATAAAGGCAAGATGGTTTCAACATTCCTTATGGGATCACAGGCTGTCTATGATTTTATTCACAATAATCCAAGAGTAGCAATGATGGACGTTGGTTATACAAATGATCCTTTCATTATTGCAAAGAATGATAAAGTTACTGCAATAAACTCTGCTTTATCAGTTGACCTTACAGGTCAGGTTAATGCTGACTCACTTGGAATAAAATTCTTCTCAGGTGTTGGTGGACAGATTGATTTTGTATATGGTGCATCAAGGTCCAAAGGAGGGAAAGCAATAATAGCTATGCCTTCCGTTACAGATAAAGGTATTAGTAAAATCTCGCCGGTTCTAATGCCGGGAGCAGGTGTCGTAACAACAAGAAACCATATACATTGGTTTGTTACAGAATACGGAGCTGTAAACCTTTATGGCCGGACACTTCAGGAAAGAGCTAAATTAATTATATCTGTTGCACATCCTGATCATAGGGAAGCACTTGAACAGGCAGCTTTTGAACGTTTTGGATCACATTTCAGATTTATAAATAAATAAATGAAAGGCAGGAACCCCTGCCTTTTTTACTTAAGATGCTGACAAACATCTTATTTCAATAATTTTAAATTACTACTTTTGCGATTCGTTTTATCTATATTGAGTATGAAAAATTACCTTGTTAAGAAACAGGGGAGGATAAAATCAGTCAATTTCAAATTCACTTCAATTAGAATTTATTAACCTAAAATATTTTCAAACTATGAATATTACACACATTGAGCACATTGGAATTGCAGTTCAGAATCTTGAAGAAGCCATTGCTTATTACCAGGATGTGCTGGGATTGAAATGTTATGCTATTGAAGAAGTTGCTGATCAGAAAGT
>CAYXJA010000180.1:0-3188 GCA_964465425.1 uncultured Prolixibacteraceae bacterium
AAGTATAAAAAATGGTCAGCACTGAAAGCATACTGAATTATTTGTCACAAAACAAGGAAAGATTCTTCAAAGAATATAACCTTGTCAAGATTGGGATATTTGGTTCATTTGCAAGAAATGAAAATAAGGCTGACAGTGATATTGACATTCTTGTTGAATTTAAAGAAGGCACACTATCATTATATGAAAAAAAGATAAGTATCAAGAATGAAATCCAATCAAGATTTGGGCTTTCAGTAGATATTTGCAGGGAAAAGTACATTAAAAATATATTTAAAAAACAGATTATTTCAGAAGCACTGTATGTATAATCTTTCCCATAAAGATTTCAGTTGTTTGTATAATATAATGGAGTCCATTTTAAAAATACAGCAATATTCTGAAAAGTTTAATAACGCTGATTCATTCTTAGAGGATACTATGTCTTTTGAAGCTTCAATGATGAATTTCATTGTCATAGGAGAAATGGTTGAGAAATTATCAGAAGACTTTATTTCAAAATCCTCTGATAAAATAGATTGGTTTAAAGTAAGGGGATTCAGGAACATTATTGCACATAATTATTTTGGAATTGATGCAGAAGAAGTATGGCAAATAATACAAACGAGTTTAATAGATTTAAAAAAAGAATTAGAACTAATTATTAATACAAAATAATTAACACAATGGCAAACCTAACAACACGCTTTTTCGGATTAGAGTTAAAATCTCCGGTAGTAGTCGGCAGTTCAGGACTTTCATCGTCAATTGAAAAGATAAAATTGATTGAGCAGAATGGTGCAGGTGCCGTTGTACTTAAATCGATTTTTGAAGAAGAGATATATTTTGAATATCAACAGGAATATTCAAAACAGATAAAGGCAATGGATAATCAGGAATATCTTGATTATTTGGATTATGAAATAAAAAGGGACAAGGTAAAAGAATACCTTAATTTGATTTCAGGTGCAAAAAAAGAAGGTGTGAAAATGCCAATCGTTGCAAGTATAAATTGTATTTCGGGCAGCGACTGGAAGTACTTTGCTGATAAGCTTGCCAATGCAGGTGCCGATGCTCTTGAATTAAATATTTTCATGCTTCCTTCTGATTTGCATAAAGATGCTGCTCAAATCAAAAAGAACTATCTGGATATCGTTAAAAATGTAACTTCACAGGTAGATATACCTGTCACCATAAAGATTTCGCCATATTTTTCAGATATGGCAATGATGATAAAAGAATTATCTGAGACTAAGCTCTCAGGAATTACATTATTCAACCGCTCATTCAACATCGACATTGATATTGATGAAAAAGAACTTTCAGCAGCAAAGATATTAAGTCATCCTTTTGATTATTTAAATTCATTAAGATGGGTTGGCATTATGTCGCCGAGAGTTAACTGTGATCTTGCTGCAAGCACCGGAATAATGGATTACAAGACTGCCATCAAGATGATTATGGCAGGTGCCAGGGCAGTACAAATTGTATCGGGTGTATACAAAAATGGATTTGAGTTTATTGGAAAGATGAACACTCAGATTTCAGCATGGATGGACTCAGAAGGTTACAGCTCTCTTGATGAAATCACAGGGATTGTCAATTCAAGCAAGATAAAAGATCCTGCATTATATGAAAGGGTACAATTCATGAAGCACTTTGGAGGGTTCTCCGGAGAAGAGGAATAAATTAAGCCTAAAAGGAATCAGGTTATAAGAAATTAAATAAGCTCAACTATTTTTCTAACAGAAGCTTTATTTGAGTAGACATTATCAAGAACCTCTTTTCTTTTATCTATCATCTCCTGAGTAAACTTTACATCAAGCAGATTATTGATTTCTGAGATGATATTATCTTCACCTTCAGCAATGATGCACAATTCTTTAAGTCCTGTTCCTTCAACAAGCTGAGGAGTGCCTATGCAAAATCTTCCGTTGAAAAGAGCATTAAGAAGTTTTAGTTTGAAGCCTGTAGCCTGGAAGGTAGGTAAAAGATTAATATGAGCTTCGTTAATTAATTCCTTTAGCTGAGATTCATCAGGATTACTAACAAGCTGTACGTTTTCTGCATTATATACCGTTTTCTGAAGAGTAGTTGTTGGATTCTTGCCGGCAATCAGAAAATGGAAGTTTACGCGTGGAGCAATTTTTTCGACAATAAAACGGGCAGCCTCTTCATTTTCCTGAACACTTAGGTTCCCATGGTAAAGAATGTACTTCCCTACTCCTTCGTGAATGTTCACTTCACCACTTTGATGGCAAGGTGTTGACAGGAATGTTTTTCCGTATTTAGTGCTGAAATATTCTTCGTCAGCCTTTGATATTGCAGTCAAATAATCAGCATAGTTTAATACCTTTTCAAATTTCTTCAACTTAAAGGATTCAATATTGAAGTAAAGGCGTAAAGTACCAAAAGCGGTATTCTTGGATAGAGAATTATAATAGTGATGCTCAATATTATGGCATCTTACAATTTTCAAACGATTTTTAAGTTTGGGATTATTAAGGAAATAGCAACTGTGAAGACCTTCGAAAAGAACAGGATAGTCGTCTTTCAACAAATCAGCAAGTAAAGAATTATCAGAGCGGGATTTAACTATAAAAGGAAGATTAGAAAAATGATTTAGGAAAGACATTGATCGCTTGTAATAATTAACTGATTCACAAATATCTTCAAGAATTTTAGCACTTTCCCTGCCATATTCAAAACAATGCAGATGAATTTTAACACCTTCTTTTTTAAGAGCCTTCAACCTATAATATACGTCAATAACTCCTCCATAATCTGCAGGATAAGGAACGTTAAAAGATATAATGTGAAGGTGTTTCCCGTTCATTAAAATTTAGCCGAAAAAATTTAGAAAACGAAGATATGATTTGTTTTAAATAAATGTTCATTCTTTCCATTTCAAAAAGAAAAAGTAATTTTGACGCACCAAAAAATTAACATATGTCATTAAAATGTGGTATTGTAGGGTTGCCTAACGTTGGAAAATCAACCCTTTTTAACTGTCTGTCAAGTGCAAAGGCACAATCAGCAAACTTTCCTTTCTGCACAATAGAGCCGAATGTAGGAGTAATAACAGTTCCTGACGACAGGTTGATAAAGCTTGCGGAAATAGATAATCCTAAAAAAGTTATACCAACAACAGTAGAAATAGTAGATATTGCCGGTTTGGTAAAAGGGGCAAGCAAGGGAGAAGGACTTGG
>CAYXJA010000181.1:0-3083 GCA_964465425.1 uncultured Prolixibacteraceae bacterium
CAACGGACTGAAAATCCGTGTGTCCCCGGTTCGATTCCTGGTGGCACCACAAAAGGAGAGTATTAGCTCTCCTTTTTTTTTGGATAATATGTATTCAAAAAAATTCCTTTTAATTCCTACATTTGTTTTATGATTGATCAGGGAACTATAGAAAGGATAATTGATGCTGCCAACATAGTTGAAGTGGTTCAGGATTTCGTTTCACTTAAGAAAAGGGGCGTCAACTATATAGGGAACTGTCCGTTTCATAACGAAAAGACACCTTCATTTACTGTATCACCTAGCAAACAGATATATAAATGTTTTGGATGCGGTAAAGGAGGAAGTTCTGTTAACTTCATAATGGAACATGAGCATTTATCATACTTCGAATCACTGAAATATCTTGCCCGTAAATTTCATATTGAAGTAACAGAAGAAGAAGAGTCAGCCGAGAGTATTGCGCTGAGGAACAAACATGAAAGCTTGATGATAGTTTCAAATTATGCATCTGAGTATTTTGCAGCTTATTTGCACAATGAAAATGAGGGTAGGATTGTTGGATTAAGTTATTTCAGAGAAAGAGGTATTAGGGATGACATAATTAAGAAATTTCAACTGGGATATTGTCCTGATCAAAAAGATTTATTTACCAAGTCAGCTCTGAAACAAGGATATAAAATGGAGTTTCTTGAAGAGACAGGTCTGACTGTCAGAAAAGATGACTGGATGCGGGACAGATTTGCCGGAAGGGTAATTTTCCCTTTTCATAATCTGGCCGGCAGGGTAATTGCTTTTGGGGGCAGGGTTTTAAAGACTGATCCCAAAGTGGCTAAATATCTTAATTCGCCAGAGTCCGAAATATATCATAAGAGTAAGGTCTTGTATGGTATCTACTTTGCCAAGAACAGTATTTCAAGAACAGATAAATGTTATCTCGTTGAGGGATATACAGATGTAATTTCTTTTCATCAGTCGGGTATTGAAAATGTAGTTGCTTCTTCCGGAACATCCTTAACCACAGACCAGATTAGAATGATCAGAAGGTTCACTTCAAATATTACAATAATTTATGATGGTGATCCTGCCGGTATTAAAGCTTCACTGAGAGGTATTGATATGGTACTTGAAGAAGGAATAAATGTAAAAGTTGTACCACTTCCTGAAGGAGAGGATCCCGATACTTTTGCCCGTTCAATGAATTCTACCTCTTTGATTGAATATATTTCAAAGAATGAGACCGATTTCATTAGATTTAAGACACAATTATTGCTCAGGGATACAGCTAATGACCCTGTGGCCAGAGCTCGCTTAATTAGCGATATTGTTAATTCAATCTCAGTGATACCAGACACGATTACAAGGTCAGTGTATATAAAGGAATGCAGTAAAATGCTTGACGTGTCTGAAGATATTCTGTATTCAGAGGTCCGGAAGATTAAATATAAACTTTCAGGAGAAGAAATTGAAAAGGAAAGACGGGAGCTTATTAGAAAATCAGCAGCACCAAGACAGGCTCCTATAGAGAATACTGCTAAGAATCCATGCGAGACAGAAGAAAAAGCATTACTGAGGGTACTAATCAGATATTTTGATTTTGATTTGTTTTCAATTGAGAATCCGGACACAAATGATATAGAAGTAATTAAAGTAGGTGATTTTATAATTTCAGAAATTGAAAAAGACAATCTGATTTCTAAAGATGAAGTCATAAGAAATATTTTAAATGAATTTAAATCACATTATAAAGAAGAATTTTTCAATCCCGAGAAATTCTTTACTTCACATGCAGACAGAGATATTTGCAGTTTAGTCACAGGTTTGTTGTTTGATAAATATATTGAAAGTGTGATTTGGAAAAGGAAGGGTGCATATGTGGAGGATGAGCATGAAATTTTACATATCATTGTGCCCCGATTGGTTGAAGAATACAAATTAAGACATGTAAAACTCATGATTAACAATTTGCTGCAGGAATTGGGTAAATTAAATTCAAACGATGATATTGAAAGAATAATTGAAATCCAAACCACTATTACTAATCTTAATAAAGTTGAAAAAGAACTTTCAAAGAAATTAGGGAAAAGAGCGATAACATCATAATTTTAGGTAATGAGGACTTTATATATAAATGACAGGGAAAAGATTGATAAAATTATCAGATCTTGCCGAACTTGCTTTCTGGGATTATGTGATAATGATTTGAATCCATTTGTAGTTCCAATGAATTTTAGTTTAGATGGGGATTACATATATATGCATTCTGCTCAGGAAGGCAGAAAGTGGGAGATGATGAAAAAAAACACTAAAGCATGTGTTACCTTTTTATCGGGAGATACTATTGTTCATCAAAATGAAGAAGTTGCCTGCAGTTGGAGAGTGAGATCCAAATCGGTAATTGCGGAAGGGGTTTTGGAATTTATCGATGACTACGAAGAAAAGGAAAAAGCCTTAAATATTTTCATGAGTCAGTATAGCGACAAGAAATTTTCATTTAATGCTCCTGCTGTTAAAAATGTTGGAATATTCAGATTGAAGATTTTTAAAATTTGTGGAAAAGAATTTGGGGCAAAGGCAGTTACTCCATGGAATAGTTAATTTATTATTTTGGAAGAAAAGTCAAATAAGGTATTAATAACCGGAGTCTCCGGAGCATTAGGATCAAGAGTCGTCATTGATTTATTGCAGAATGGATTTAAGGTCCGGGCATTATGCCGAAATAAGAATAGCCTTGATAATTTCAAGAGGAATATTAAAAATTACACCTTAACTCCTGAAGAAATTCATGCTCAGATTGAATGGGTTGAAGGAGATATTACTGATTATATTTCAATACTAGATGCTGTTGAGGGTGTTGATATTGTTTGTCATTGTGCAGCATTGATTTCTTTTCGAACCGAAGATTTTCAGAAATTAATAGAAATAAATGTTGGGGGAACCGCAAATATTGTTGATGCATGTTTAGAGAAAGGTGTAAAGAAGATATGCCATGTTAGCTCAATAGCAGCTTTGGGGAGAGATATAGCCGGATATGTTTCAGATGAAAAAAGCTTTTTTATCCCCGGCAAAAAACATTCAGGATATAGCAATAGCAAGTATCTTTC
>CAYXJA010000182.1:0-3065 GCA_964465425.1 uncultured Prolixibacteraceae bacterium
AAAAGAGCCCAGTATGGGCGACAGTATAGTAAAATCTATCATTGGTAGTATTTAGATATTTCTAATATTTTTTTGTCGTTGACACATTGTATTTTAAGGAAAGTTTGATAACTTTATCATAATAAAATTCAATATCCCTATGAAAAAATTATTCTTCATTTCCCTGATTTTATTATTTGTTCATTTTGCTTTAGCACAAAGGCATTTTGACATACCTGCCGGCACAGCTGAAATAGATGGCTACCTGGAAGAAGCCTGGGACGTTTGTCCTGAAGTAGCGATTAACCTTCCTTACAATAAGGAAACACCAACAGTAACTTCATTCTTTAAAATGATGTTCGATGCCGACTATTTGTACATTGTTATAAATGTAATTGATGATGGAAACCATTATCCCGGATGGGAATCGGGTGGTAATGACGATGATTACGACAATGTAAAGTTATACTTTGATTTTAACAAAGAATTGAAAGATGGTCTGGGACCTTCGACTAACATCTCAGGTCATTATGTTTTTTCGGAAAACTTCAGTAAAGACAAATATGATAAGCCCCAAACTATTGTTCCTTCAGTTCCGGGAGATAGAAATCCGGGTGGAACTTATTGTTATTCACTTTTTGGTGAAGATTATATTTTTGAAGTGGCAATACCTTTTACTAATTTCTACGATAAAGATAGTGTTCAGTTGACCAAAGACTTATTAATTGGAAGACAAAAGTTTGGCTTCGAAATTGTAATTACTGATCAGGATGAAGGTAAAACAACAAAGCCCAACAGACTAGTATGGAATTCAGATTCTTTGGATTTATATGAAAACATGGATTCAGCAGGTACTATTAGTCTTCGTACTACCGGCCCCTGCTGGTGGTTTGATGTCAGCCCACTTTCTTTAATCATTGATTCTGAGGCTAAGATTAATGTTGTGACAAACCTGAATTGGACTGTAGAGTCTGATCAGGCATGGTTAACTCCTGATCCAAAGTTTGGAAAACAAGATTCAGAAATCACTCTAAGAGCTGAGCCAAATAATACTGATAAAGAAAGAAGTGCCAGGGTGACGGTTAAGTTGTATTATGTTGAAGATACAATCTCAGTGAGGGTAACTCAGCTACCATACACATCAGCTCTAATCTTTGATAATGAAAGAGATGATATGACGATTTATCCATCAGTAGTAAAGAATCATTTCAAAATTAAAGGATTGACCAGTCAGGCTGATATATCAATATTTGATATAACCGGAAAGCAAGTGCTGTTCAAAAGGGTAGGGGGACAAGAATCAATTTCTGCCGGCCATTTGAATAAAGGGGTTTATGTTGCTGAAATAGAAACTAATAATCAGAAAATTAAGAAAAGGCTTATCAAGGAATAGAATCTTTGACCATTTCAGCTTCATTCAGATAATACTGCCTTCCAAGTTCGGTTTTTAACCTGAACGTCTCATCTTTGCTGATCAGCTCATTCAGAACATCACATATGTTCTTGTCTCTGAAAAGTTTATAGCAAACATCGCAGGGTGCTTCTTCAATGAAACTATCAGGAAGAAGACTATCATACCCGTTTTCTTTAAGCAGAGTGACCAGAACTTTTCGGGGCGCCCCGTTTTTAATCATGGTATCTGGTCTCCATGTTATAGTTTTTTAGGTAGTTTGATAAGTTTGGGAATTGACAGAATAAGACATCTGTCTATGATGAGTAATTGAGGATCTTGAAGGACGGGAGCAGACAATAAGTATTTCTGAAAGCAGATTTGCTAAGATGGTACTATGGATTGTTTTTTGCTGGGGGCTGTCAACAATCTGGCGTACAGAGATTATGAGGTAATATGTCTTCATGCTTTATAAAGCATAAATAAATATACAAAAAATCTAATACAGAACCCCTTACATAAAAGTAAAAAGAAAAGCCCGCCAATAATGGCAGGCTTTGACTTTTTTAATTACCTGTACTTAATCTTAATATCTATTGTCCTTGCTTGAATGTAGATTTTTTTAATTTCTCCTAACCTTAAATTGTACATTAACTTAGTTTTCTCTTAAGGATGATTCAATCTGGTTATGCTAACTCTTTAATGGAACCAACCTTAAAAGATTCTTATACAAAGTTATCCGTTATTTAGGAAGTCATGGGGTAAGGATTGGTAATAGAGTTGGACAAAAAAGTATAATTGCTCATTTTTTTTTGTTGATAGGAATAATCAGAATGTCCTTGAAATATTAAATCCGAACCTGATATCTCCATTAAGCCAGCTTCCTGTTGTTTCAGCTATGTAAGCAGTTTCAAATATGCCCGTTGCATTAGTGAAAAAGAACTGAAATACATGTCCGCCTGTTTCTATTTCAAAACCTGCTGAAAGTGGATTCTTAATATCTGAATCATTTTTATTGAATAAATAATGGTATTCTCCGGTGATGGCCATCCATTTTGTAATTTTAAATCGTCCTCCTGCCCCCATAGCAAATAAATCATTACTGTCGTCAGGGGTTTCCACCAGATTGTAATGAATATAAGTAGGCATCAACTGCAGAGAAATGCTTTGGTTGAATTTTCTGGAAGCAAGTATCTGAAACGAATAATTCATTCTGTGAGCAAACAGGTATTTCCTCCCGTCATCAGGCCATTTGTCCGACGAGATATTCATCGAGGCTAATAGTCCTAATGTTAATGGAATACCTTTATCCCCGTCACTTTGTCTGAGCAAAAGCTGTTTGGCAAAGAAATCCCAGTTGCTTTTATACGTACTACGTCCTATTCCTATTGAAGTTGTTTCAGTTAAGCCATATTCCAAACCAAGCCTGATTGTTGCAAGGTCAAGTCCCCATAAATCGGAAAACCCGGAACTCAAAGGGCCAAAACGATGTGAAATGAGAAATATCAATTCGCCCGTTCCCGGAATTTTGGTAGTATGAGCATTGATCAGCTGAACTGATTTAAAAACAGCATCAGTATATACCGGTTCCTGATTGAATGTTTGTTGCTCATCAAGAATATCTTCTAAGTTTTGAGCATTAAGAGTGATGGTGAATATTATCAGCAATAAAGTATAAAACCGTTTCATATCAGTT
>CAYXJA010000183.1:0-1341 GCA_964465425.1 uncultured Prolixibacteraceae bacterium
TAAGGAAACTTCCCGATTTTTATATCGTAACCTGCTTCCCTGGCTTTCTTTTCGGTAAGCCCTACCGATGAAATCTCTGGATTAGTGTAGGTACACCCCGGAATATTATTGTAATCAAGAGGCTCAACATCAAGACCGGCAATCTTTTCTACACATATTATCCCTTCTGCCGAAGCTACATGTGCCAAGGCAGGTCCTGATACTATGTCTCCAATTGCATAAATACCCTTCACGCTTGTATTGTAATATTCATCAACTTTGACCTTACCCCTTTCAACGAATACCCCTGCTTCTTCAAGTCCAATATTTTCAATATTGGGAACTACACCAACTGCCGACAATACTATTTCTGCCTCAGCCTGCTCTTCCCCTTTGGGCGTTTTAATAGTCACCTTGCAAAAGTCGCCTGAAGTATCAACACTTTCTACTGAAGAGCCGGTCATTATTTTCATCTTTGCTTTCTTAAATGCCCTGGCCAAAGTCTTTGATACTTCCTCGTCTTCATTTGGGACTATTTCCGGCAAGAATTCAACCAGGGTAACTGCTGTGCCTATCGTGTTGTAGAAATACGCAAATTCGCTTCCTATTGCCCCTGAACCAATAATTATCATTGACTCCGGTTGCTTCTCCAAAGTCATTGCTTCCCTGTAGCCGATAATCTTCTTTCCATCTTGCTTCAATCCTGCCAGTTCCTTGGAACGTGCCCCGGTAGCCAGAATAATATTTTTAGCTGCAACTTCAACAATATTCCCATCTTCCTGAGTTGCCTCAACAATAGATGATGATTTCAATCTTCCAAAGCCGTTTATTACGTTTATACTGTTCTTCTTAAATAAAAACTGCACTCCCTTGCTCATTCCGGCAGCTACTTCCCTGCTTCTGGCTGTCATCCTGCCAAAATCAGGTTTCACTTCTCCTGAAATGCTTACTCCGTAATTTTCAGCATTCTTTGCATAGTCAAATACCTGGGCACTTTTCAATAACGATTTGGTTGGTATACACCCCCAGTTAAGGCACACTCCTCCAAGATTTTCCTTTTCAATTACGCAAACCTTCATTCCTAATTGAGAAGCCCTTATTGCAGCAACATAACCCCCGGGACCACTACCTATTACAGCAAGATCATACTTCATACTTCTGTTTTTATCTTTATTTTGAATATCCTACACAATGTGCAATCATTATGCTTTGTGTTTCTTTCAACCCAAGCTCGGATGCTATTACTTTTCTGTCGAGACTTCCCCTTGCTCCTGTGGCTAATCCTTCTGAAGCACAACACAAATAAATGTTCTGAGAAATATAACCTGCATCAATATTTGAAATATTGATTTTATCTTCATT
>CAYXJA010000183.1:1441-3026 GCA_964465425.1 uncultured Prolixibacteraceae bacterium
TCTGCAAGCTTAGCTGCAAGTTCTTCTCCCCTAAGGTTTAAATCAATAATAGTACCATCCCTGTCAACTAAAACAGTATGAGGAATACCTGTAACATTATACATGTTGGCTGTCTGACCCGGATTTGAACCTTCCATATCCCATACCTGTGCCCAATCCATCTTGTTGTCTTTGATACATTTCAACCAAGCTTCCTGCTCACGGTCGAGCGATACTCCAAATATTTCAAAACCTTTGTCTTTATATGTCTTATATAAATTAATAATATTTGGAAGTTCAATCATACAAGGCTGACACCATGAAGCCCAGAAATCTACCAACACTACTTTACCTTTGAATGATGAAAGTGATATAGCCTTTCCACTAGGATCAGTAAGTGTAAAATCAGGAGCAATTGCCCCTTTGCTTGTTTGCCTTATTGCTTCTGCCCTTTCTTTTATTGCAACAACAAATTCAGAATCTTTTACAGGTTCAAAAACCTTTAGGATTGAATCAAGTTCAACAATATCAGCTTCACCAATAAATGTCATAAGATATACATAAGGTGCTACAGTTGAAGTACTATACTTGCTGATGAAATTTTTTGAATAAAGCTTTGTGTTTTCAATTATTGTCTGGTATTCAAAACGAATTGCATTTATTTCCTCAGGATCATTTGTCGACTGAGCAGCCATAAAGCGTTGTTGTAAATCATTTTCCTTCTTTTGAAACGTAATCATTTCATTTATATACTGCTGAAATATGTCCTGACTTTCAGATCCTGTAATTACGTTTGCTTCAAAACTATCAGGGTAAATAGTCATATCTATTTTCCCCGGCTCAACAAAAAACTGAGCTACAAAATCGTTTCCACCTTTTAAGCCTATAAGTTTTAATTCAGGCATATCAAGTTCTCCTTTGAATTTAAACTTTCCGTTTTTCAATTCAGAACTGTCAATTGCTATTGGCTGGCCATCTTTAAATCCGTATAGTATAACGGAACCATCTTTTGACGGTACTAACTCACCATTAATTTTAAATTCATTTTTATTTCCGCATGACCATAAAAGGATTACAGAAAAAACTATCAAAACAACTTTCTTCATTTTATTCTTATTTATACTTACTTATTTTCGAAATACATTGAGAGTAAATCTCTTGCTGCTACAAAAGAACTCATTTTTTCATTTAAAACAGCATCTTCAAACTTTTTTAACTCTTTTTTTATTCTCGGATTGTTATAAAACGATTTTTTCAGCTTTTCATTTATGGTTTCATACATCCAGTATTTTGATTGCTGTATTCTTCTTTCATCAAAATATTTATTCCCTTTTGCAAATGATATATAATCATTGATCATATTCCACACTTCAGGCACCCCTTCTTTTGTATATGCTGAACACTTTAAAACCTGAGGGTCCCATCCTGATGGTGATGGAGGAAATAAATGAAGTGCATTTCTGAACTGAGACCTTGCCAGTTCTGCTTTTTCAATATTGTTACCGTCGGCCTTATTAATTACAATACCATCTGCCATTTCCATTATACCTCTTTTTATCCCCTGAAGTTCATCGCCTGCTCCGGCAATTTGAATAAGAAGGAAGAA
>CAYXJA010000184.1:0-2687 GCA_964465425.1 uncultured Prolixibacteraceae bacterium
AGATATAGCCTATTTTTTTAGATTTGTAAGGAATTAATCCCCAGAAAAATAAATTATCGGAATATTCACCTGATTCAAATTTTCCCTCCAGATAGGTTGATTTTATATTACTGAAAAGAAAATTCACATTGCCATAGTCATATATAAGTAAATCGCTGAAATAAGATCTGCCGCGTCGGTTCCATGAACGATAATAACCAACCCCGGGAGCAGTAAGATCAGCATGTCCATCATTAAGTTCGTTGAGTAAACCGCTAAGTGAATTAAACAATTTTAAATCAGAAGAATTATTATCTAATCCATCATTATATACATCGTGTAGTGAGTCCCAATTTATGTTTTTTGCTTCAAAAGCACCATAAAGCAAATCGTATTCCGACCAAAAGATCTCATAATTATCAGTTTGAGTATTTTCATATTTTTCTTTTAGAAGGTTCTCTTCACACCCTGAAAGAGAAAGAATTAAAGCTATGAAAACACAATTTATCAATACTCTTTTCATAAGCCTAGAATGTATAGATTAAACCAAGAGAATATATTCCGCTTACTGACTTCAGTGGACGAGGTAATATATTCATCATGTAATTGAAATAATACTCAGCTTCAATTGTAAAATGATTTGAAATATTGTATTCATAGCCCAGATTTGAATATACAGCCAGTAAATTATAAGGAAGCTGAATCTGAATATTTTTGAATATAAAACCAAATTCATTGTAATCTTCGTAATCCTGGGCATCAGACTGAGAGTAGTTATTCCTGACTGTTAATGTAAGGATAGGCACAGATAACTCAGCCTTAAAGCAATGTTTCTTAATGTTTTTTTCAATATAAATACCTGCTCCAAGACCACTTTGGATTAATTCAGGAAGAATAAAATAATTAGTCATAAGGTTAACTGTAGAGAACCATCGGCCGGTAACGTAGAAATCAATAAAGCGGGAACCCTTTTCAGATAGCAGGAATCTGTAAGTATCAAAAAAATCAAGCATCAGCATGTCTTTCTGTAATGCCATTTCATTTTCTGAAAAGTAATCGGGATTGACAATGAGGTTTTCCGGCGTCATTTTTATTTGGCTAAACCTAAACGAAAACTGATCTTTCCGCTTTTCCTTTTCCTTAAAAAATTTTAATCCAAAGGAAATGTTACTGCCTGAGTAAAGAAACGGAGAGTATAATTCATCTATAGTACCTGTATTATAATAACCAGCATTTAATCCAATCTTTCGTATTTTATTATCAGAAGAATTTTCATTACCTGCATATGATGGAAGATTAAAATTCATCAGTAAGGCAATAAAAAATGCAAAATAAAATGGCTTCATCAGGTTTTGATTAATCAGTTCAGTAACTTAAAAGACATAAAATTAAAACACAGGTTGCAACTAGTATTATATATCAGTTTATATATTTATCAAATATTTTCTTTGCCTGATCCTTTAATTCTTTTTTGGCATTTTTCTTTACATGGTTTACCACCTGAGTTTTTATTTTATCGGAATCAAACCTTATATCAGGTTTCTTAATATCGCCTTTAATATCGAGTCCAAGATCAATCTTTGTAATTGATTCATGTCCCGGCACATAAGCAATAATCTTTTGGATTTCAGATGAAAGAATATTTCTGTCGACTGTACCATCAATTCTGAAATCAAGATTTCCTCCAAGGTTGTATATGCCTGATATCGAAACCGGCTGTCCTGCAAAGGCAGTTTTGAAGGGTTTAAACACCAGATTCCCATCTTTAATTTCATAATAAACAGTGAAATCGTTAAGCGAAGGGTTCTTAATCATATCGGTTTGGATAACCTTCTTCAGTGAATAAAAAGCACTATTGTCAATCATTCTCACATTTTGTGTTGAAAGTGAACCTGAGGCAGATACAGAAGAAAGAATCATTTTAAGATTTCCGGCCAATTTAGATTGCACTTTTAAAACAGTAGAAAACTTGCCCTGACTCTTTTCTGCAAACGGAAGATATTTCTCAACAAGTGATATATTGCTGAAGGCCATTGGAAGATCGAAGCTCTTGACATCCAGATTAAGGTTGACAGCAGGGTCAGGTCTTCCGTCAGCAATGACACTGCCTGAAAGTCCCAGCCTTCCCTGAAGCATATTCATACCAATACCGTTTAAGGTAAGAGTCTGGTCTTTAAGCTGCATTGATCCGGCAAAATTTGTAATATCCAGTTTTTGGTAAAGAAGACGTGAAATCTTTGCATTAAAATTCAGGTATGTATTCTTAGGAAAAACAAGAGGTTTATCTTTAGTTTTTGAAGTATCAGCAGGTGCACTTTCTCCTGATTTACTGATTTCTGAGTCCTTGTCAGAAAGGAATTCATTAGCATCAATAAGATTGGAAGAAAGGTTGAAACTACCATTTAAACTGCCCTGCTTAAAAAGATAAGAAAGGAAGTTATCAAGTTTGCCATTTAAAGAAAAGTCGCTCTTCCCTATTTTACCGTTAAGATTTGAAATAAAAACATTTTGATTCTTCAGTTCAATATTTGCATTAGGAATAGAAATTCCCTTTGGCAAAGATTTGTTTTCAACATAAAACTGTCTGATTCCCAGCTTCCCTTCTGAAACATACTTAGTGAAGTTATTTTCCTTTATATCAGAAAGGTTACCTTTTAATGAAGCATCAGCATCAAAAGTTCGGATGAGGCCGCACGGCTCGCGCCGTG
>CAYXJA010000184.1:2697-3024 GCA_964465425.1 uncultured Prolixibacteraceae bacterium
ACATCTTAAGCCCTTCTACAGGGAACAACTTTAAAAGGGTTCCCAAATCCAAAACACCTTTAAGAGCAGCATCAATATTCGGGTCCTTTGTAACAGATTTCACGTGTGCGTGCATTGCAATTGGATTACCTGCTAAATTGATATTAAGCTTTTTAACTCCAATCTCAAGGTTATCGAAGTTGCCTTCAGGTTTAAAAACAAAAGCAGAGGCTTCGTTTATCTTTAGTTCATCGGGTAGTCCTGGATATTTTACAGTTCCGTTTTCAATATTAAAAGCAATGTTGATAAGAGGGGTAATATCCTTATAATAAACACCTTTAACAACAC
>CAYXJA010000185.1:0-3015 GCA_964465425.1 uncultured Prolixibacteraceae bacterium
AAAATGAAGATTCATTTTATAACACAGGTAATCAGGGAGATACTATTGTTGTAAGTTACGACAATTCATTAGTTGCAAATTTTTTATTTGAGAGCAATTTAGCCGATTCATCATTAAATGATTTGACAGCATCTTTTGAGGGAACACAAAGTTTTAATACTTTGGGATATAATACTAATTCAAAAGGATCTTTGATTCTCGACGGAAGTAGTTCTTTTAGTTTTTTTACCGGCATATACGATACAATGTCAATTTGCTTTCATTTCAAAAGTGCAAAGCAATTGAAAGAGTTATCAACCGGGAATATGGCTCCAACGATGATTGATTTTGGTAAAGGGGCAGTAAAATTTGAAGTTGACGGGATCACCGGTCAGACTTTTGTTGCATTGACATCAGGCAGTGAAAAGAAGAAGTTTGATGATGAAGAGCTGATAATAGATACATGGGCAGAATGGAATTTTGTTTACATTCAGATTACAGGGGGTAAAACTTCTGTTAGATTCAGTAACAAGTCGTACGGAGAAATGGCTTTTGAGAGTATAGAAAAGTCAATTGGGTTTAAGAATGGCAACCTTATCATTGGGAAGAGTTCTTCTGAACCGTATAACTATTTTAAAGGGAGCATTGATGATTTAAAAGTATTTAATAAGGCTCTCAGTGAAGAAGAAATAAAATCATTGAAATAATTAATCTGACCGGAAATAATGAAAAGATATATATTAATAGCAATACTTGCTTTATCAACTATAGTTTTGAGGGCTCAGGATGATTTAGATGCATTGTTGGATGCTGAATTATCGAATACCACAGAGTATGCAATGGGAACATTCTATTCGACAAGAATATTGAATGGACATTCTGTGCAGATGATGCCCAAGGGTGGTTTGGATTTCAGGGTACACCATAGGTTTGACAATATTAATACCGGATTCAACAGGTTTTGGGGAATTGATGGTTCATATTCCTATTTAAGTCTTGAATATGGTGTAACAGACAAATTGATGGTAGGCATAGGCCGACAGAATGATGCTTTTTTCAATTCATACATCAAGTATTCAATCTTACAACAAAGTAAGGGATTGAAGAATATGCCGATATCTTTGGTTTGGGTTTCAACAGTTGGCATTGACGGATATGATTACAAGGGAGATGAATTAAGGAATAAGAATTTTGCAGGGAGATTAAAATACACTCATCAATTGTTGATTGGGAGAATGTTTTCACCAAAATTATCATTACAGTTGATGCCTACATATATTCACCGCAATATGGTTTTAAACAGTAATCATAAGAATGATTTATGGGCTATTGGAATTGGAGGTAGATACAAAATTACAAATACCTTCTCAGTGAATGCGGAGTATTACTATGTAAATGGAAATAAGAATCTACCTGCCGGAGAAAAGGAATATTATGATCCGTTAAGTGTCGGGGTAGATATTCAGGTTTCGGGTCATGTATTTCAGATCATGTTGACGAATTGCCAGAATATGATTGAGCATTCGATGATAGGAGAAACAACAGGTAATATATTAAAAGGAGACGTAAGACTTGGGTTTAATATTTCGCAGGTATTTACAATAGGGGGAAAGTAGGCACAATAATTGCGTAAGAAAAGAAAACATAAAAAAATGAAAAAAATATTATTCATTATCTTCTGCTTGATTACTATCAATGGGTTTTCGCAGGAAAAGTATTATACCAAAACAGGTAAAGCCTATTTCATGTCGCATACTGATATGATTGACATTGACGGAACAAACAAGCAGGTGATAAGTTTCTTTGATGTTAAAACAGGAGAAATTGTTTGTGCGATGCTGATAAAAGGATTTGAATTTACTTTAGCAACAGCTGCTGAGCACTTCAATGAGACATATATGGAATCGCATTTGCATCCTAAAGCTAATTTTAAGGGTAAGATTGTTGATTATGATAAGATTGATATTTCCAAAAAGGGTACGATAAATATTCAGGTCACCGGAGATATTACATTACATGGAGTAACAAAAAACATAACAGTGCCTGCGGTGGTGGAAATCAAAGAAGGTGGGGCAACAGGAAAGTGCAATTTCAAGGTATCAATTAATGATTATGGAATTAAAGTGCCTGCAGTTGTTGAAGACAGAGTTGCAAAGGTAGTAGATGTATCAGTAGAACTTGATTACAAACCTCATACAAATAATTAAGAAATGAAAAAAGGTTGGAAATACATAATAGCTTTATCCGTAATCGGATTAATAGTTGCTGTAATTGTAAGTTTATACGTCTTTCGTAAAAGCGATAATAGTGTTGCAGGTAAGAAACCAGATTTCAAAGTGCTTTGTACTGAAATAGTAAATGAATTTGAAGCTGATGAACAAAGCGCAAGTATAAAATATGTTGATAAGATTGTCGAAGTTGAGGGAGAGATTGCAGAGATCAATACTGATGAAGGCAGTTACGTTATAATACTAAGGGAACCGGATTCCTTTTCCGGAGTTAGCTGTTCTATTGGCAAAGAGGTAAATTCTGAAAATGAGATTGGTAAAGTTGGAGATAAGATAAAAATAAAGGGGATTTGTACCGGGTATTTGATGGATGTTACTTTAAATAAAGGAGCAATATCTAAATAAAAAAGTTGTCCTGAAAGGGCTCGAACCTTTACTCTTCTGATCCAGAGTCAGACGTGTTGCCAATTACACTACAGGACAATATTAGACTTAATGCAGTTTATAAAGAACTTAATTTTTTTGTTGTCCTACTAAGGCTCGAACTTAGACTCTTCTGAACCAAAATCAGACGTGTTGCCAATTACACCATAGGACAATGCTTTTCTCAAAGACGGGTGCAAATTTATAAAAAAAATTAAATTAGCAAGGTAAAAGTGAATTAAAACGAAATTAAAAAAAATAATTATCGAATGAATTAATATTTGGTATTTCAGAAAAATGGTTTACTTTTGACGCCACAAAATAAAGGATGGTGCCATAGCTCAGTAGGTAGAGCAACGGACTGAAAATCCGTGTGTCCCCGGTT
>CAYXJA010000186.1:0-2999 GCA_964465425.1 uncultured Prolixibacteraceae bacterium
GGATTCTTTGATAATACAAATCTTAATCCCTCCCTGAATAAATCATGGTCATCTACGATGACCAGTTTAATTGTCTTTTTATCCATAACTTGTTTTATATCTTAAGAATTGCTTTTGCTTTAAACCCGTTTCCCTGTGAAGTAATATATTCAATTGATCCACCCAATTTTTCTATTCTGCTTTTTAAATTATACAAACCAATACCTTTAGAATTGAATAACTCATCATTTAAATCGAAGCCTTTACCATTATCTTGATAATTAATATATAGCTTTTCCTGAGACTTTTCAATGTTAATATTAATTAGAGAAGATTGGGCATGCTTAAGTGTATTGTTTATTAACTCAGTTATATACCTATATAATGATATTTCAGCTTCATGTTTAAGCCGTTCTTCTAAATTAGATTCAAAAAAAATTTCTATTTTCTTACTGTATTTTACTTTTTCAATAAAAGATTTTAACGCCTTAGATAAACCAAAGGTGTCCAAAGCCTGAGGGCTAAGGTTATTTGATATTTCTTTGACACTTTTAATTGATTCTGTAAGAACATTTTCTATTCTTTCTTTGATCTCAATATCACTTGGATTAGAAAAGTGTACTTCAAGGAATATTTTTAAAGTCGAAAGAAGAGGCCCTAATCCATCATGCAGCTCTCTTGAAAAACGAGAACGTTCCTTTTCTTCAGCATCTATTGTGGCTAAGTATATTTGTTTTTCACGATTTATTTTTTCTGTAAGATCATGCATCATAAGCATATAAGCATCTTGATTGTTGTATCTTAGTCTTGAGGCACTTATGTCAAGATTTCTTAATCCCTTATTTTTAAAATTATATTCAAATTCAAAACGAGAAGAATTACTCTCAGGGTTATTTAAGAATTCATCAAATTGATTTTCCCCTTTGATTGAAAATATTTGAGCAGGATTTATAGTGGTTATCTCAAAATCTGATAATGCAGTAAAAGATTTAAATGCTTCATTATAATCAATGATTGTTCCGTCTTTATTTATAATTATAATAGAATCAGTATTTTTATCAAATATGTTTCTGAAGTTTTTTTCATTGTTTATCGCAATGAGTTCAGATTGTTTTCTTGTTTCTATTTCAAGTTGAAGATCTGATGTTAGTTTACTTAGGGTTTCATTTTTTTCGATAATGTGTACATAATTTTTCTCTAAGCTTTTTTGAATATGGTTATATGAAAATGGAATCATCAAACCCAATAAAATCATTATTAAAGTATAAGTTTGAATCGCAATTATTGGAAAGCGTTCATCAGATGGTAGCTGTTCGATTATTAATATCTCATTTTTAAAAAATATATAAACTATTGTAAGAAGTGTTAGAGATAATATTAGAGTAATAATACTCGCTCTGAAATTAAAAAAAAGTGCAGTAACAATAATAGCAGTGGTTAGCCATAAGAACGACACTCCAATAAAACCAACTTCAATCAAATCTGTAAAACCTAAGAGATAAATATTTATAATGATTGCTAATGCCTTGACGTTGTATGTTATTTTATGACGGAATAAAGTTATTATTACCATCATGCAGTAAATTGAAGTGTATATATACCAGAATGAAGTCTGTTTGAACATTACTTCTCTTGCAATCGTGGAAGCTACTAATGGTAATCCAATAATTGAAATAACTACCAATGATGTATCAACCAGCTTATTCTTAATGTTGTAAATTTCATTGGCAATAGGGTTCTTCATTTAATTCTATTATTTCAGTTTTGTTTTAACCCTAATTTATGCTAATTTATTGAATCAAAGAATAAAAAAAGCCCGAAAAATTTTCCGGGCTTTGATATTGAAGTTTTTTTATTTTTTCCTTATATACTCGCTTATCCAATTTCCCACTTCAGATGTTTTATATGCTTTCCCTTGTCCTGAAATATCTTCAGTAACAATGCCTTCTTTCAATGATTCTGATACTGCTTCCCTGATTAAAGCACCTTCTTCCATCATGTTAAAAGAGTATTCAAACATCATTGCAGCTGATAAAATAGTGGCAACAGGATTTGCTATGTCTTTCCCGGCTGCTTGTGGATATGATCCATGTATAGGCTCGAAAACGCTTGTGTGAATTCCAATTGAAGCAGAAGGAAGTAAGCCGAGTGATCCTGTAATTACTGAAGCTTCATCTGTAAGAATATCTCCAAACATGTTTTCTGTTACCATTACATCAAAGCTTTTTGGCCACTGAATAATTCTCATTGCAGCATTATCAACAAACATATATTCAGTTTCGACTTCAGGATATGATTTAGACATTTCCTGAGCTATTTGTCTCCATAATCTCGATGTTTCAAGTACGTTAGCTTTATCTACAACTGTAAGTTTTTTATTCCTTTTTAATGCAAATTCGTATCCTAACTTTAATATTCTTTCAACTTCTGCTCTTGTATATACACAATTGTCAAATGCTGTATTTCCTTCATCCTTACGGCCTTTTTCTCCGAAATATATGCCTCCTGTTAGCTCACGGATGCATACAAAATCTGCTCCTTCTACTAGCTCTCTTCTTAATGGTGATTTATGTATCAGCGAATTAAAAGTTTCAACCGGACGAATATTAGCATATAATCCAAGTTGTTTGCGCATTCTAAGTAAGCCTTGTTCTGGACGAACTTTTGCTGTTGGATCATTATCGTATTTCGGATCACCTATTGCTCCAAACAATACTGCATCTGCTTCCATGCAGAGTTGATGTGTTTCTTCAGGATATGGATCACCTACTTTGTCAATAGCACATGCTCCTGTTATTCCAAATTTGTAATTTAATTCATGACCGAATTTCTGACATACTGCCTTTGTTACATTTAATGCCTGATCTATTATCTCAGGTCCAATTCCGTCACCGGCCAGAATTGCAATGTTGAGTGTTTTACCCATGATCTCTTTAGTTTTTATATTATTATTTTATAGCACCAAATGCCGCAAAGTTAAAATGCTTATGTAGTACTATGGTTTTTGAAAATCCTGTTTT
>CAYXJA010000187.1:0-2996 GCA_964465425.1 uncultured Prolixibacteraceae bacterium
CCTATCACAATTCTTAGCTTATCTTTTGTTTGCTCATATAGATATTCGGGGTAAGAATAAATTTTTAATCCAAGTTCCCTTGCCCTCACCAGTTCAGGATTATCCTCCCTTGCATGCATCCCGAGAATTATAACATCAATCTTATCTGATATTATTCCCGGTTGCCAACCTTCTTTTTCCGGCAACAATCCATACTTTAATAATCTTGATTTTGAAGGTTCAAATACTTCATCATCTGATCCGGTAACTTTATATCCTTTCTTATACAGGGCAATTGCCAGATTATGCATTGCACTCCCCCCTATTGCAATAAAATGTATGTGCATTATCTTTTATATTTTTAAAACTTAAAGTAAGAAAATTATCTGCTCAATTTTATTATATTTCTTCTTTAATTTAACAACTATGAAACTTCATATAATTGATGCCGGAAATTTTTCATGCGACGGAGGGGGAATATTCGGTAGCGTGCCAAAAATACTTTGGGAAAGACATATAAAAGCTGATGATAGAAACCTTATAAAGCTTTCTATGCGATGTCTTCTTGTTGAACACGAAAACAGAAAAGTACTTATTGAAACAGGGTGTGGTGATAAATTAAGCCGGAAATTTATCTTAAACAACGGCATTGAAAATCCTCATATGCTGATTGAATCACTTTGCAGGAAAGGATTTAACCCTGAAGATATTACTGATGTCGTTCATACTCATCTTCATTGGGACCATTGTGGCGGAGGAACTAAGTTTAATGAAAAAAATGAACCAGTTATTACTTTTCCTAATGCAACATATCATTGTTCATTGGCTCAATGGGAAAACGCTTTAAACCCTAATCCTCGAGAAGATGATGCGTTCTTTACTGATGATCTTATCCCCATGATGAAAAGTGGTCGTCTAAACCTGATAAAAGAAAATTGTGACCTTTTTCCTGGATTCAGCCTGAGATTTTTCAATGGTCATACTCCCGGTATGATTGTGCCTGTTATTTCTGAAGGTAAACAAATGATAGCATACATTTCCGATTTAGCTCCCCTTGCCGCTAATATTCCTGTTAAATGGGTTTGTGCCTACGATCTTTATCCAGTTACGACGATGGAAGAAAAATTATCATTTTTCCGCGAGGCTTATGAAAATAAATATATACTGTTCTTTGAACATGATACTAAATATGAATGTGCTACTGTGAAGTGGGATGATAAGAAAGGTCCAATTGTTAATTATAAAGGAGGTCTTTCATACTTACTTCTCAAAGAAACTTCATAGTCTGGCAGGTATAATATAAAAAAAGACATCCTGGAATACTACATTATAGCATAATTAAACGTCAGCCCAAACTTTGTATTGTTTTGAGGATAGCCATCTTCAGTTGAATGAGGTTCATTCATGTTATATTGCAAATACAATTTGATTGTTAACTGATCGCTAATCATATAGTCAGCCTGAAAATCCAAAGAGAAAATCCTTGTGCCATTCTGAAGTAATCCCAAATCATCATCTATCTTTCTGAATGTAGTCTTGTAATTACTGCTTGAAAGATCAAGCCTCATATTTATATCATTTGATACAGATTCCGATTTTCTTTTAGTCTTGATAATCATATCCATACCGGTAAACCTATATCCTATTCCAATACTATACTCATTCTTCAACATTTCGCTTAACTGCATGTTCGAAAAACTGAAATTCAGGTTACGAGTTCTTCTTATTTCAAATCTTGTACTTAAATCATTAACAAATCCAATGTCAACATTTATCAGCGGACTAAAATCTTCCTGAATATTAATTGATGTAATGTCAAGTTCAGGAATAAAATATCTGTCATTATCCAGCTGACTTCTTACCCAACTGAATCCTGTATCATCTGCCTTATATGCCAGATTTGTCTGAAACTGACCAATAGTATAAGTAGACCTGTAACTATGATTAAAATTAAGCGAATGCACATAGTCTTTCAACCATTCAATATCTTCAGTGTTCCCATTATAATTAACCACCCAGTTTGGTCTTATCCATGCAATTCCGGGTCGCGAAGTTAAAGGTATCTTATTTGCATCAATCCCTGTATATGTCGCAAGAAATGCAGGTATAAGCACGTCAGACGATTTATCGCTGATACCATTTTCTTTTCCTGCACCGGGATTTCTTGAATATCCTTCTCCTTCAACATATCCACGTTCATTGTTAAGCCTGGAAAGAATTATTCTCCTGTTCTCATTTCTGAATTTGTCAAATAAAGACGACTTGGTTTCATCTCCGTTAATACTTTCACTGAAAGCCGTTGCCAGTGTAAGTATTGTCATATCGAAATTACCCGTCTCTTTTCTGCTCAGGAGCTCAAAACTACCATTATTCCCGTTATATTGAATGAAACTGCTTATATTACTCGATTCTCTCCTTTTCCCTGTTATATTGAACCTTAAATTTGAAATCGGCTCAAATTGAACAGAAAAGTTCCATGTTTCAGTACTTTGAACTAAATATTGTTTGGATACTGTTGTATCTTTTGAAATCCATCCTTTCTCTGCTGCCTGCATAGCAAAATTTTCATCCTGCCATCCCATAAGGAAAGGAAATGTAGGAGCCATAGATTGTAATCCTCCTTCTGTAGTGTAATTCCTTGCGCCAAATAAATATGGATCAGGAAGGAAACCCGGTAATTCTGTTCCTCCTGTCTTAGCGTAGGTAATCTGTATTGTTCTTATCCCTAACAACATTCTTGTTGTAAAATCAAGGGCTTTTTTCACAAATGGCTCATCAAGCTCTTTCTTACCTGTTATTAACACCTCAGCTCCGGAAAGGTTTTTCTCCGACTTGAAGTTAACTCTGTTCTCATTTACAACACTTATTTCACCTTTAATTGTATCTCCTTTACTGCTCAACACAATTACTTTAACATCTTCTGTTCCAAGCTTATGAAATATTGATTTAGGAACATTGGCTTTAAAGTCTACTTTCTTCTCTTTATAATCAACATCCTTGTACTTCTTTTCTTCTCC
>CAYXJA010000188.1:0-2994 GCA_964465425.1 uncultured Prolixibacteraceae bacterium
TCATCAAGATCGCCAAAGTACATACATTTAGTTGGGCAAACGTCTACGCAAGCCGGTTGTAATCCATCTTTAATCCTGTGATCGCAGAAGGTACATTTATCGACATAACCCTTTGGATGGAAATACCTTGCATCGTAAGGACAAGAAGCAATACATGCGCCACAGCCAATGCATTTAACCGGTTTCACCTTTACAATTCCGCCATCTTCAATGTAGCTGGCACCCGTTGGACAACACCTTACACAAGGTGCATTTTCACAATGGTTACATCTTTCAGAGCGATTTTCAAGTTCAAGCTGAGGATAAGTACCATCTGTAACTTCAACAATCCAATCGCGGCAATAACCAATAGGGACATTATTTTCTGTCTGGCAGGCAACAACGCAGTCGCTACATCCCACACATTTTTTAGTATCAACAGCCATTGCGTATCTCATAATCAACTTTGTTTGCCGTTAAACCTGAAAGTGACAAAATTACCCCTCATACCGGTTCCTCCCATAATAGGATCGATATGGACCTTCGTAATAAGCTCTGAATCATTGGCACCTCTGCCATAAGCTTTTGATAATTTTTTATCTGAATGTCCGAATCCATGAACCATATATATTGAATCCCATCTGATTCTTTCTGTTATTCTTGCTTTTATTGGAAATTCTGAAACAACTCCATCCTGATTTTCCAACCATATATACTGATCGTTGGAAATTCCCCATTCCTTAGCAACCTTTGGATTAATCCAGCAAGTATTTTCATCCATAAGATCAGTTAAGTTCGGATTATTGGCTGTACGGCTGAAGGTATGCATCGGAGCCCTTCCGTAAATAAGTCGGTAGAATCCGGAGGCAGGTTCTTCATGATGAGTGTATTTGGGTATAGGGTCAAAGCCAGCATCAGCAAATGCAGTTGAATAAAGTTCAATTTTACCTGAGTTAGTGAAAAATTCAACTTCTTCCCCATCATTAAAATAAAGGTCGTCATTTTCTCTTTTGAAAACCTTAACTCCTATGCGTTGCATTTCTTCAAGTGAAGTTCCCAGCTGCCTGAATTCCCAATCCAGCTCTTCTTCCTGAGAATCGAAAGGAAAATAATCTGCCAGCCCAAGTCGTTTTCCTATTTCCTTAGCCATCCACCATGCAGGCTTAGAGTTGTATTTTGGTTCAACAGCAGGCATTCTAAGAGCAATAGAACCTTCTCGTCCCTGAAGCGATCGTATTGAATCGTATCTTTCAAGATATGTACATTCCGGAAGAACAACATCAGCATAACCTGTAATTTCCATTGGCATAGTATCGACCACAACCATTAGGTCAAGATTATTGATTGCTTCAATTGTTTTATTTTTCTCCGGAAGGGTCAATATCAAATTAGTCCCGTTGACAATCCATGCTCTGATGTGACAATTCATACTGGGCATTGGAATTGTAGCTTCGCAAACACCATTTGCCAGTGCCAGATCAGCCAGCTCATACTTGCCTCCCATTGCGTCACGCCATGTTTTGGAAGGTTTTGGATATTCTGGTGTTTTATAATGAACTAATTCTTTGTGTTCGTTTCTGAAGAAGCCTCCTCTCCTGCCCCAGCTTCCCAATAATGCATTAAGAATAGCGATTGCTCTCATTCTTTGAGTATCATCGCCATACCAGGTCACATGCCTTCCCGGATGAACAATCACAGCGGGCGAAGCATCATGCATTTCCTTAGCTGTTTTATAAATCGCATCAGGATGAATGGTTGTTATTCCATAAGCCCATTCAGCAGTATAATTTTTAACTTCTTCTTTCAGAAGATCAAAGCCAAATGTATATTTCTCAACATAATCCTTGTCATACCATTCATTCTGAATGATGATATTTATCCATGTCAATAATAAAGCAAGGTCAGTAGCCGGCTTAATCGGCAACCAGAATTTTGATTTACTGGCAGCAGTTGAGAACCTTGGATCGACAGTAATAATTGTAGCCCCTTTATCAATAGCATCGCTCATTTCCTGTACCTGTCCGTTGTGCATGTTCTCTCCAAGATGAGATCCTATCAGAACCAGGCATTTAGTATCTCTTATATCAGTATTTTCAGGAGAATCAAGACCTTCACCGAAAGTTGCAATAAAACCTACTTCCCTTGGCCCCCGGCATTGTGCATAGGAAGGAGCAGCAATATTATTGGAACCAAAAGCTTTCAACATATTTCCAAAATATGTTCCCCCCGAACCATGAGTAAAAAGTGCAGTACATTCCGGACCATGCTCAGCTTTAACCTTAAGCAGTTTCTCGGCAATAAAATCAAAAGCCTTTTCCCAGCTTACCTCTTCAAATGTTTGTTTTCCATCTCTTTCAACACGAAGCAACGGAGTTTTCAATCTGTCCTGATCATAATACATTCCAATTCCGCCGGTTCCCCTTGGGCATAAACGCCCGTGGCAAGCAGGATCAATATCATTTCCAACTACTTTCTGAATATCGCCTTTCTCGTTTTTATGAACCCATCCTGCACATTTCCAAAAGCAAACTTCACAATATGTCGGAGTGATTTTAAAATCTGAAGGCAACTTAAAGACTGTACCGGTCAATGATTTAGCAACCCTGGGGCCGGCTATCAACATCCCTCCGGTTACAAGTGCTGAAATTTTTATAAAATCCCTTCTGCTAGTCATTTATTTCAATTTATATAAAATATGAAATAGAAAATATTTCTTAAAACGTCTGCTATTATTATCGTCCTTAAAACAGTATATTTGTTTCCAACCTCATCAAATATAGAAAAATGAGGTATTTAAGCGAATCAGATCCTTATGATATTTATCACTTACTGATATATATCAATTTAAGAAATTTTTAAATATGAGGATATGATTTTTAAGGATTTTAATATTGAATATCCATAAGTTATTATCTAATAGACCGGAAGAAAATTATGAATATAAATCAGAATTCCTGTAGCTGCCTGAATTGCAAGTTGAAAAGTATATTTTTTGATAGTATTGAAACAGATAAG
>CAYXJA010000189.1:0-2977 GCA_964465425.1 uncultured Prolixibacteraceae bacterium
ACTCTGTTCCATCGTTAAAAAACAAGTCCATGATCAGAAGATCATAATTTGTAGATGTCACAGCAGAAATGAAATCCTCTTTTGAAATAAACTGCACAGGATTTATTAAGTATAAAAAGTTTTTCACTTCGGACATGCGGTTAACTACTCCATTATTTTCATTGTATATAGGATTGGGAAATGCCGGAATATTATCAAGTTCTCTATGGTCGGCAGCAAATGAGATGTAATTAAATTTGTTATTTTCAGAGTATGAATTAGTCATTTTAGAAGATGCAGAACAATAATCGGTAACCAGGATTGACTTCCCGTCATCTTTAGCTATATCGAGAAATGTCTTTAAATAAGCAGTTACGCCGTCCGGGGTTGCCTTGTCATCTTTATCGTAACCGTAAAACAAATCCTCCTGTCCATTTGCATCAATAGCGTTTAAATATGTAGTATGAGGCTGACCGGTCTCTTGACCATTCACAGTAACCAATTCAATTCCATTTTGAGGGATAATGATGAAGTCCGATTTTACTGATTTTGAATATTGGCTGATTCCAATTACAAAATCTCTCATTTCCTGTTTATAATCTATTCCATTATCAGGATCGTCGTCTTTTTCACAGGAATAAAATACAACTATTGCAATTAGTATCAGAGTTTTAATCCTCATTCTCAAATTGAATATTTAATTAGGTTTTGAAATGAAAGTTACAACAAACAATCGGCTTATCGTCATTTCTTTCTTGCTATCATGATTAAATCGATTGAAATACTTCCATCGGATTCGATATAATCCTGATGAGTATTATAATCAATCGAGAATCCTGATTTTATTAGTGATTTCTCTAAATCCTCTTTCCTGTGATAATTAAAATATACTTCTGAATTGCCTGAAAAGCTTGTAGTCTCGAATCCGGCTTTTGTTTCATCGCCCTCCATAGTACTTAAATAGAGTACCCCGTTTTTATTCAACATTTCTGAGCAATCTGAAATCAACTTTTCCGTATCAGTTTTTGAAAGAAAGGGTAAACAAAAGGAGCACATAATAGCGTCAAATTTCATTTCAAGTGATTTTATATCCCTTACATCCATTACTCTGAAATCAACCCCGCAAACCGTTTGTTTTGCTATTCCAATCATCCGTGGAGCCAGATCAATTGCAATTATTTCCGAATCAGGGAATCTTTGTTTCAGGAATTTTGTTACGTTTCCCGGGCCGCAGGCTAACTCAAGTATCTTAGGCTGATTACTTTCAATCATATCACTGAATTCATCAAAATGCTTTTGATAAGAATCGATATTCATAAATCTTTCAGCATATTCTGATGCAAATTCATCAAATCTATTTACAGAAATTTCAAATTTATCCATACTTTTTATTCAATACCAATAGTTTTACTTCGCCTTTCCAATAAAACAACATCACGCCAGTTTTCATCCATTTTACCAATCTTTTCCCTGACACCAATTATTCTGAATCCATTTCTGACATGCAGGCTGATGCTTGACTTATTTTCCGGAAATACACCTGCCTGAAGTGTCCATATTTGTGCTTTTTCAGATTCCGTGATAAGTCTCTCCATCAATTTTTGTCCAACACCTTGTCCCCTATTTTGGGAATCTATGTAAATACTAACTTCAGCAACTCCTGAATATACACATCTGCCTGAAATATTTGAAAGGGCTGCCCATCCAATTGTTTTTCCATTTTGTTTTGCTATTAACCTGCAATCAGGACGGTGGTTTTTGTCCCAATAATCCCAGTCAGGACAATCTTTTTCAAAGGTTGCATTCTTTGTTAGAATACCTTGCATATAAATATTGGAAACATCGTTCCAATATTCTTTTGTCAAATTTTCAATTGTGATTTCCATAATTGTTTTTTGTTAGGCGAATATAAATAAAAAGGGCGACCATAAAGGTCGCCCCTACGAAATGGGCAATTAATTTATTTAATATTCCAGCATTAATTTTTCAATATCTATTGCTTGTTTTTTACGTTTCCCTGAATGGAAAATTTTAAATACAACAGGAACAACAACCAGAGTCAGCAAAGTCGATAATGTCATACCTCCAATGATAACCCAGGCCATACCGTTTAGAAGTTCAGCCCCTGAACCTGTTGAAAGGGCAACTGGGAACATACCGATTATAGTTGACAAGGCTGTCATAAGGATTGGGCGCGTTCTGATCTTAACAGCACTGATTAAGGCTTCATCGACTGTTTTTCCTTGTTTTCTGGCCTCAATGGCAAAGTCGACCAGCAAAATAGCGTTCTTTGCTACCAGACCAATAAGAACCACAAAACCTAACATTCCATATATGCTTAGTGGAGTGTTAGTTAGTGCTAAAGTCAGAACAGCTCCTACAATTGACAATGGAATAGAAAACATAACCACAAGCGGGTCAATCCAGTTGTTATAAAGTACAACCATCGACAGATATATAAGAACAACAGAAAGTAGCAAAGCCCCCATCAATACATTCATAGAGTCGGACATTGATTTCAAATCTCCGGTAGCTTCGATTTTCACTCCCTTTGGAATTCCTATCTTTTCAACATCACTTAAGAATTGTGCAGATACATCTCCTGCTGTTGTCCCCAATACCTGTGAACGAATAGTTACAGAGCTGTTACGGTTGTATCTTTCCAGCTTATTTGGACCGGTGCTCAGCTTTACTTCAGCAAACTGGGCTAAACGAATCTTCTCCCCACGACTGTTTACAAAAGTCAGGTTCTCAACATCAGCAGGCTGTTGTCTGTAAGTTTTATCTGCTCTGATATTGATGTCATATTCATAGTTATTTTCCGTGTACTTCAATGTATTATTACCCTGGAAAGCCATTTGCATTGTAAGACCTACGTTATCCATTGTCAAACCAAGTGCCGACATCTTATCCCGGTTTACATTAACTGAGATTTCCGGCAATCCTCTTTCCACTGAAAGCTCTTGTTGCATTGTTCCGGGAATCTTCCTCATCAACC
>CAYXJA010000190.1:0-2972 GCA_964465425.1 uncultured Prolixibacteraceae bacterium
AATAATGAAGATCTTCATGAGCATGGAATAGTTTCAATCTTTGAAGATAGTTCAAAAAGACTTTGGCTGGGCTCAAACAACAATGGGGTGTACTGGCTTGATGAAGAAAATAAAAAACTCCATAACTTCAAAAATAAAGATATAACATGCGTTTTGTCGACATCAATAAAGCAGGATAAAAAAGGTAACCTTTGGTTTTCATTCAGGGATAATCCGGTCAGTGAAGGTGGTCTGGTTAAATATAATCCAATATCTGGAGAAACCGAATGGTACAATTCAAAACATCCTGTTTATAAAATTAACGATATCTATAGTATTACAATAGATAACCATGATAACATATGGATTGGGTCCTCTTCCGGTTTATACATGATCAATGAAGACAAAAAATTATTTACCCTTTTAAATAAGGGATTCAACTCTTTGAACAATAAACTAATTCACTTCCTGACAACAAGTACAAAAGGAGACATTTTAATTGGAAGTGACGGAGGGGGTATAATTTTATATAACCCTGAAGACAAGACATTCAATTCAATTGTTAATTCAAAATCAAAAGGTTCATTATTAAGTAATACCATATATTCAATATTTCCGGCTAACGACGGTGTTATATGGATTGGATGCTGGGGAGCCGGGATTAGTATTTACGACGACCGGTTTAATAAATTTCAAACATTCAGACAAGAGGAATCAAACACTAACTCTATATCAGGTAAGTCAGTTACAAGTTTCGCAGAAGACAAAAATGGAAATATCTGGATTTCAACTGACGGAGGTGGAATTAATTATTTCAATCCCGGGAGTAAAAAAATATCACATTTCAAAAATATAAAAGACGATTTTGGAACTCTAAGCAACGATAAAGTACTAGCTCTTTGTACAGACAAAAATGGCAACCTTTGGTCCGGAATGTGGAACGGAGGTTTAAACTGTTTCAAAATAGAAAATGACAGACTTATTTTAAAAGAAAAGTTCAGAAATGTCAATCCTTCATCTGAAAATTTCTCCTCAATTTTTAAGCTTTATTGTGATGATGAAGGCAAGATATGGGTAGGATGCTATGAAACAGGTGCATTTCTGTATGACAGTAAGACTAAAACATTCAAATCTGTTGGTGAATTATTGAAATCACCCGAAAAAGTAAATACGTATTACAATATCAATGATTTCATTACTGATGGGAATTACATTTGGATTGCATCTGAATATAACGGGTTAATGAGACTTAACAAACTTACAGGAGAATTTAAAATTTTCAGGCACGATCCGAAGGATAGTTTAAGCATTGGGGAAAATACAATCCACTCACTTCATAAAGACAAAAAAAACAGAATTTGGGCAGGTACCGATAAAGGTGGAATATGCTTATATAACAGGCAAAACGAAACATTTAAGAGTTACACAATCGATGATGGTCTGCCTGACAATACAATTATCGGTATTCTTGAAAGTGATGACGGCGATCTATGGATTAGCAGCAATAATGGTATTTCGAAAATAAGTATAAGCGATTCATCCGGAAGTCCCAAACTTAAATTCAGAAATTACTCAATAAAAGATGGATTACAGGGCTCGGTTTTTAATCGATGGTCATATTTTAAAAGCAGTTCAGGGGAAATGTATTTTGGAGGTCTAAACGGTTTTAATGTTTTCCACCCTGATAGCGTTATAGATAATACCTTCATCCCGCCAGTTCATTTTACCGACTTTCTTTTATTTAACAAACCTGTTGAGATAGGTGGAAAAGATTCTCCTTTAAAGAAACATATTTCCAGAACAGATAATATAGTTTTACGTTACAACCAGAATTATTTTACAATAAAATTTATTGCTCTTAATTTTATTTTCAGTGAAAATAATCAGTATGCCTACTTTATGGATGGCTTTGAGAAGGAATGGAACTACACAAGTGAGAAGACAGAAGCCACATATACAAACATGGCACCCGGACGTTATGTCTTCAAAGTTAAGGCCAGCAATAACGATGGAATATGGAATGAAGAGGGAATATCAGTAAAAATTACCATTTTGCCCCCCTGGTGGAAAACCTTATGGTTTAAAATACTATCTGCTATATTGTTAATAGGGATATTACTAGGGTATTATTTTTACAGAATCAACAGCATAAAACAAATCAATATTAAACTTAAGCAACTTGTTGAAGAACGAACTAATGAAATAAAAAATCAAAATATTGTATTAATCAAGCAATCTAATGAATTAAAACTATCAAATTCTCTTCTTGAAGAAAGACAGAGACTTATTGAGGATCAATCTGAGGAGCTTATGGTTCAAAAAAATGAGCTCTTAAAAATAAATACTGAGTTAAATGATCTTAATGCAACAAAGGACAAGTTTTTTTCAATTATTGCACATGACATCAAAAATCCATTTTCAGTAATATTAGGCTTTTCTGAAATTTTACATCAGAACTATGATGATTTTACTGATCACCAGAAAAAGGAAACTGCTGAGATAATATATCAATCTTCGAAAAGTGTATACGAATTACTTGAGAATCTATTGCAATGGTCAAGATCGCAAAGGGGTTTATTGGAGTTTAAACCGGAAAAAACAGATGTAAATAAAAGTATAAGAAAAATAATATCAATTTTTAAATACAGTGCAAAGGCAAAGAATATAAAAATCAAAGCAAACCTAAATGACGAATTACATTTAAACATTGACCCTCAGTCATTAAGCGCTGTACTGAGAAATCTATTAAGTAATGCAATTAAGTTTACCTTTCCCGGAGGAGAAATAATTATCAATACTGCAAAAAATGAAACTCATGTTTCAATTTCAATTTCAGATAATGGCGTTGGTATGTCAAAAGATGTTATTGATAAGCTTTTTAAAATAAACATTAATCATACTTCAACCGGAACGAATGAAGAAAAGGGATCCGGGCTGGGACTAATTCTTGTTAAAGAATTTGTAACTAAACAAGGAGGAGAATTATTTGTTGA
>CAYXJA010000191.1:0-2970 GCA_964465425.1 uncultured Prolixibacteraceae bacterium
TGCTGATCTTGCAATTAATTCCATACAAAGAGGAGAGTCTATTGCAGTTGATTGTCCTGTTTCAATATTAACAAACCTTTCAACCTGCATGTCAAAGTTCTTTCTTATTTCTTCAGGGGTAGACTTCTTGGTATTCACAGAACTCATTGGATTTTATTTTCAATGATATTTAACATTTTTTCTGTTGCTTTAATAGCTGCTGATGTCTGGTCTGAATCAAGTCCTCTGGTCCTGAATTCATTTTCTCCCAACCATGTAATAACGGTTTCTACAAAAGCATCCGTCTTTCCTCCGGGAGGTATTGTGACAGAATAATCTATCAGCTTTGGGAAAGGTTTGCGAAGACGTTTATAAATTTTCTTTATCACATTCATAAATGCATCGTATTGACCATCACCATGTGAAGTGTCTTCATAAATCCTATTGTTGATTTTAATGGCAACAGAAGCTACCGGTTTCAATCCGTAAGCTAGAGAAATGCTGTAATTCTTGATTTCAATATTATTGCTTATTGATTCATTACGAAGGACATCAGAAACGATATATGGCAAATCTTCTGTTGACACGGTGTTTTTCTTGTCCGATAATTCAATTACTTTATCTGTTACCTTTTTTAAAGCTTCAGGATCAAGATTTATACCCATATCTTCAAGATTCTTTTTGATATTGGCTTTTCCTGATGTTTTTCCTAATGCATACTTTCTTTGTCTTCCAAATCTTTCCGGAAGCAAATCATTGAAATAAAGATTATTTTTTGAATCACCGTCTGCATGAACACCACTGCATTGTGTGAATACGAATTCGCCAATTAATGGTTTATTTGTTGGAATCCTGATTCCCGAAAATGATTCAACCAATTTGCTGACCAAATTAAGTTTGCTTTCATCAACATTTGTTTTCATCTTCAAATGGTCTTTTATTGTTCCAATAACGCTTGAAAGAGGTGCATTACCAGCTCTTTCTCCAAGTCCATTGATTGTGGTATGAATACAGGTAATTCCGGCTTTTATTGCATTGAAAACATTAGCAATAGCAAGGTCATAATCGTTATGAGCATGAAAATCAAAATTCAGTTCAGGATAAGTGTCAACAATTTCCTTGCAGAATTCATATGTTTCATCAGGATTTAATATTCCTAATGTATCAGGAAGCATGAAATGATTTACTGGCTCATTCTTTAATCCATTCAGCATAAAATGAACGTATTCTCTTGAATGTTTCATGCCGTTTGACCAGTCTTCCAAATATAAATTAACTATCAAACCCTTATCTTTAGCAAGTTTAATGTTCCACTTAACATCTTCAAGATGCTCTTCAGGCTTCTTTCTAAGTTGTTCGGTTACATGCTTGTAAGATCCCTTGCATAACAGGTTTAATACTTTAGCTCCGGAATTTACTATCCATTCTATTGACGTCCCGTTATCAACAAATCCCAAAACTTCAATCCTGTCAATATATCCATTTTTGTTTGCCCAGTCAGTAATTTTCTTTACTCCCTTGAATTCTCCTTCAGAAACCCTTGCAGATGCAACTTCTATACGGTCTACTTTCAATTCGCTAAGAAAAACTTTAGCCATACTAAGCTTTTCCATTTCATTAAATGATACTCCGGTAGTCTGTTCACCATCCCTTAGCGTAGTATCCATTATTTTTATTAGTTTTTTTCCCATATAAAAGCTAATTAGATATTTTGACAGGATTATATTTATCTTGAAGCTGATTCAAATTTAATGATTTCATCTTTCATCGCTACCAGATAATCAATGTCATCATAACCATTAAGTAAGCACACTTTTTTATAATTGTTTATTTCAAACTGTTGTTTTTCTCCTGTTGTATTATTGGTAATTACCTGTTCTTCTAAATCAACTGTGAATTTTGAATCGGGATTATTTTCTATTGATTGAAACATGCCGTTAAGAAAATCAGGGCTTACCTGTACAGGAAGTAATCCATTATTCAATGCATTGTTTTTAAATATGTCAGCAAAAAAGCTTGAAACAACCACTTTAAAACCTGCATCATAGATTGCCCATGCAGCATGCTCACGACTCGATCCGCTACCGAAATTCTTTCCGCCAACAAGTATTGAACCTGCATATTGTGGTTTATTCATTATAAAATTCGGATTTGGCTCTTCTCCATTGTATCTCCAGTCACGGAAAAGATTTTCACCAAAACCTTTTCTCTCCACAGCTTTTAAAAACCTTGCCGGTATTATTTGGTCAGTATCAACATTCTCAATCGGAAGTGGAATTGCTGATGACTCTATTTTTATGAATTTATCTATTGACATAATGATTGTTTTTATGGGTTTGTAACTTTTCCTGTAACTGCACATGCTGCTGCAACAAGCGGACTTGCAAGCAAAGTACGGGCACCCGGCCCTTGTCTTCCTTCGAAATTCCTGTTTGTTGTTGATACAGAATATTTTCCTGCAGGTACCTTGTCAGGGTTCATTGCCAGACAAGCTGAACATCCGGGTTGACGTAATTCAAAGCCTGCATTTTCAAGTATTTCAACTAATCCTTCTTCTCTGATTTGTTTTTCAACTGCAACTGAACCGGGTACTAACCATGCTGTTACATTATCTGCCTTTTTCTTTCCCTTTACATAGTTTGTAAATTCCCTGAAATCTTCTATTCTGCCATTTGTACAACTACCTAAAAAGACATAGTCAATTTGTTTACCAATGATGGCATCTCCTTCATTGAAACCCATATATTGTAATGACTTCTGAAAGGAAATTTTATCATTTCCGGTCAGATTCTCACTTGTTGGTATTTTTTCCGAAATCTTGATTCCCATACCGGGATTCGTTCCAAAAGTTATCATTGGTTCAATATCTGAAGCATCGAAAACATATTCTGTGTCGAAAACAGATCCTTCATCAGTTTTCAATGTTTTCCAATAAGCTAAAGCTTTTTCCCAATCTTCACCCTTTGGTGCAAATTTTCTTCCTTTTACGTA
>CAYXJA010000192.1:0-2945 GCA_964465425.1 uncultured Prolixibacteraceae bacterium
AAATTTCAATTTCAAAACAAAGCAATGAAAATTTTTTCTTTTATTATTGGTCTTACTTTTTTAGCTTTAATAACAGGCTGCGAAAAAGATAGTGATGATGAAAGCTTAGAATAGAATAAACTTTTCCAGGGCATCTTCGACAGATTCAACAAAAAGTATCCTCCCGTTCTTGTTGCTTTCAAATATGAAATCACGAAGACTCTTACTTGTAAATTTAGAAAAGTCACCTACAATGGCAAGTGAAACACCATAATTGGAAAACTTTTGAAGTATCTCCCCGGCAATACCCGACCTCAAATCAAAAAAATCAGGCGTTATATTTCTTTCATGAAGAATTATCTTTTCAGCATTTCCTATATATGAGCAATCTGCCATTAAATCAAGGGCATCCTGACTATCATGTATTTCAATACTTCCCGATTTTATTTCTGCAATTTTAACCCCGTTATGGTCTGAAAAATGAATATTTGACGTTTCCATTACCTTGTTGATCAGTCTATTGTTAGTTTGAATGATTTGCTAAACTTGTCTGTTTTTGCCAGCGCAATGTATAAACCTTTTTTCAAACCGGAAATATCAATTGGCTTATTATGTTCAAATTCTTTCTCCATAATTAGTTTTCCATCCAAAGAAAACACTTTCAAAGTTCCGCTGGCTTCTTCACTTAAAACAACAAAACAAAAGTCTGAAGCAGGATTTGGGAATAAATAACTTTCACTTCTTAATTCAGGGAACTCAGGGATTACCTGATTACCCGTTGAAGTTTCTTCTCCGGTTAAAATCTTAATATCTGTCTGATCTTCAAATTCTTTAACTAACCCTGAAATATCTTTATTGTCGTAATGATAAGGTATCACTACATCTGGTTTTATCATATTGGCTGCTTCAATAAACATACTTGTTGTCATGTTTAAAGTGCTGTGTCCAAAGAAAGCTATTGCAATATCCTTTATTTCTGCCATTTCAGGCACTATCTCAGTGTCACCTGCCAGATAAACCCTTTTGTCACCAAAAGTTAAAACATAACCGTTACCTACCCCTTTTACATGTTTTGAATTTATGATATTATATGCCGGAACGGCCTTAATACCAAACCCTGACACAAATATTGAATCTCCGTTTTCCATTATTGTGTCTGTCCCTGAAAAGGCTTTTTTATCTAAACACGATTGAGTGTAAACCATTAAAGTTGAATCACTTTTTATTTTATTGATGGCATTATAATCAAAATGATCGTCATCCTGATGGGTGATAAGAATAACGTCTGCTGCCGATGATTGGGAAAAATCATTAGTCTTTTGATACGGGTCAACATATATTATCTTTTCTCCCCAATTAAGCTTTACCGAAGAATGGCCTAATACTTTAACTATCAATTCTCCTGATGATGTGTTAACTGTATAATCGAAAGGCTTTTGTGAATAAACCCGGATAAGAGTGAAGAAGATGACCACCAATATAAAAGCAATTTTTTTTAATCCGTTGGCTGAAGCCAACGGTAAAGGATACTGTTCTTTATAAGGTTCTTGATTTATCACTATGATAGTAAGTCTAAAGGTAAAGATTCGGCATAAACCTGCCTTGTATTACTCCGGCTATTATCTGGGCTATCTCTCTTTTCGACATGCTGAAATAGTTCTCTCCTATCTGATATATCTGTTCTATTTCTTTTTTCGAAATCTTATTGTCAGAAATAGCCAGATTAACAAGGTATTGCAATAAAATATTTCTTTCCAACGGATTACCTTTTAATATTTCCACCACCGATTTCTGGAACATTTCAGTTATCTGTTTCCCTTCAATGATTCCTGAAAGAAATTCTCTTGGGAAAACTGTAAATCCGCTTAGGCTTTCTACTATTGTTTCCAACTCTCCTTCCGATATTTCCTTATCAATAGAAGCCATGATAAGTCCACCCGTTGCAAGAAAATACTTCCTGTGATAATCAAGTTCTGATGAACTAAGGGTCAACAATACTTCAATGAGTTTTTCCATGTTCTTCCTTAATTCTTCATCATCTGTTATTTCAGCTTCACTTGAAATTTCATTGTATAATTTTGAAGAACTTAGTAATACTATCGACTTTATCCTTAAAGGATTAACCGGATGTGACAACAAATTACATTCATTATGGGAAAAGTATTCTAGTATTTTTTCATTGTCATCAAGATATGCCTTATAATCAAAATTTATTCTCCCTGTATCTAATCCTGATGCCATTTTGAAGAAGGCTGAAACACACTTTTCAAGGTTAGGACTTGCTATATAACCAAACCTGTCAGCTGTTAATTCTGAAAGCTTCATCCACAAATCAATCTTATGCTTCAGAATAAGCGGCATCTCAACTTCTTCCGGAAAAACAAAATTCAAAAGTTTATTTATCCTGGCATATCTGCTTATTAAATGTCCGATTTCATGTCCGACAACAAACCTCAGCTCATCGTTATCGAGCATTGATATCATTCCTGAATTAACATTTACAATGTCGTTGTTTGTCTCCACACTTCGTGGAATAGCAAATGCATTAAGCGAAGGATCGTTGGTTACATAGAAATCTATTTCCTTCTCATATTGAAGAGCCTTCTTGACATCAGTAAATAAATTGTAAAGGGATGGAGCCATTTCAGGAGTTACCTTAAAACTATGCCCTTCAAGAATGTTTTTCCAGATATTTTGCTCAGGTTCAAAATCAGCTTCCTTTAAAACAGATTCAATAATCTCTCCTTCAAGCAGTTTATAAAGTTCATCTTCAAGTTTTACTTCAAGGTCAATTCTTATTTTTTGAGTGTTCATATTCCGGATTTGTTTGTTTATTAAGGTTTACTTATCAAATGTAATCAGAAATGTTTTTACAGGAAATAATTAAAGCCTTTTTATATTTTTGAATTTTATTTTATTTCCAACTTAATGGTTCAGAAACTAAAGGATTTTGTTTTACCGATTGC
>CAYXJA010000193.1:0-2937 GCA_964465425.1 uncultured Prolixibacteraceae bacterium
TGATTTATTTTAGTCTTAAAATCTTCAATTTTATATTTCCACCTCTTGTGTGTCCAAAAATATTGTTCAGGGGCTAACCGGATTGAATTTTCAAGCTTTTCAAAAAACAATTCTGTTATCTTATGTTCTTCTGCTTCACCCGGATTTTCACACATGAGTTCAAACCTTAATTTATGATATCCTCTCTTTATTTTTGCTATCTCAAGATAAAAAACAACAGAATCTGTTTTTCTGGCAATCTTTTCTGTTCCCAGCATAACAGGTGCATCCTGATTCATAAACCTTAGCCAGTGATTTATTTCAGATTTCAAAGGTCTCTGATCACTGATACAAAAAATGCCAAACTGCTTTCCTTCCTTTTTATCAGTTGCCAGCCTTCGGTATGTTTCTTTCATTTCAAGGGGCATTGCTGCCCTTCCCCTTAGATCTTTGTAAAACTGATTGAAAGCACTGTTGCCTAACTTTTTGTAAATAAAATACTTATTTATTGGAAGCTCTTCATTGAAAAGCTGAAAGAACTCCCAATTACCGAAATGCCCTGAAATAACAACAATATTCCTCCCTCGAGAAATGAAATCTTTAACCTGATCAAAATTCTCAAGAGCAAGTCTTTTCTTTTGCTTTTCAATATTAATGTGCGTAAAATACAATGTTTCTACAAACATGTCGGCAAAGCCTCTGAAGAAGTTTCTCTCAATAGCTTTCCTTTCATCAATACTCTTGTCCGGAAAAGAGTTTTTCAGGTTTTCAAAAACAACTTTCTTTCTGTATCCTGCAATATTATAGATTAAAAAATAAAGAATACCTGATATAAAATAATGGAATTCCAACTTAAAAAGCTGCATTGGCCAAGTTACTGCCATTAATATATAATAACCAATGCTTCGCTTCATTTGGCTGATGATCCCAGTATCAATTGAGTTAAAATAGCATCTTTTTTATTAATGGCTAAACCCTCAACAAACTTCTCCAATTCAGGAACTATGTTAACAGAACTTTGAAGACATTGCTTCAATGCTGAAAATTCAAAACCGGTAAGTTCCTGAGCAACTACTTTCATAATATAAGGTTCATCTTTTACAAGAGAAATTTCAGTGATTGCTGATTCAATTATCCCCCTGGCTTTTATCTTCACTGCATCATGTTGATTGCCTCCCGAACTATCTCTCAGATTCCAGCTTGAATAATCAAATTTCAGATTTTTTATCAGAACATATTTTTCGTCGTTTTCTCCAAAGAGCTTCTTTATTATTAAAGATGCCCTTATTTTCCATGCTTCAAGATCAAAATTCTTTTGGTCTAAAGCAGTTATTAGGTCCAGCAGAACCTGTTTACGAATGTTTTCCATGCTATTTCTTTAAATTTTTATGTACAATTTCGTAAAATTTATCGAAATAATTTGAATTGGAAGCAATTATCTCACCCCCAAATAAATATCCGTCACCACCGGAGAAATCACTAACTTTTCCACCTGCCTGCTTAACTATAAATGAACCTGCCGCAACATCCCATGGATTAAGGGCATATTCCCAAAAAGCTTCAAAACGACCACAAGCAACATAACACAAATCAATAGCAGCTGAACCCAATCTTCTTATTCCGCTTGCTTTCTCCATCACTTCGCGCATTGTGGCAAAATAACTATCTAAATGCTTAAAATTACAATAAGGAAAACCTGTAACTATCAATGCCTGCTGATGCTCGCTGTTTGTCGAAACTTTTATAATCTCTTCATTTAAATATGCATCACTTCCTTCCCAAGCATAAAACATTTCGCTATGTGAGATTTCATACACTACCCCTAATACTATCTCTTTTCCCCTCATCAATCCTACACTAATTGAAAAGGGCGATAATCCATGTATAAAATTTGTTGTTCCGTCAATTGGATCAATTACCCAATTATAAACTTCTCCTTTTTTTTCTGATGTCCCCTCTTCAGCAATAAAACCTGATCCGGGTATTAATTCCCCAAGTTCTTTAACCAATCTTTCTTCAGAGGCCTTGTCAATATAAGTTACATAATTACTATGCCCTTTAATTTCAACATCTTTGGACATAGAAAAGTTTTTTCTTTCCTCAAGTATAAATATTCCGGTTTCTTTTACTACTTCCCTTACCCTAATACACAATTCCTTTAAATCCATAATAAAAGATTAATTTATTTCTTTAACACTTTAATCACATCTGATTGATTACCTGCTACTATCCTAATAAGATAAAATCCTTTTTTGTAGTCTTTACCGTCACTGAATAATTTAAGATTAACCATCTCATTAGTATCAGTCTTCCCGGAAGCAGAAAACACTGTCTTGCCTCCTATGTCAATTACCTGTACAAAATAAGGACTTTTATTTTTGCTATAAAACTTTAAAGTAGCATAATCTTCAAAAACTGAAGGAAAGCAATATGCTTCAATTTCCGACAATTTGTTAATAATACTTGTTGAGCTTGTTACGCTATTTTTCCTTCCGGGTGTTCCTCCCTCTATCCCCGACTGCCAGTTTGATGCATTATTATTGTCTTCCTGACTATCTACCAGTTCCAGAGTTGATCCTCTGACTGAAGTACTATCCGGCCAGGGTGGATAAGTTCCATACAATACCTTATCTATCTCATTACCTTCATTATCATAAAGATATATTACATCTCCACCTGAGCTTAACCCAAATAAAAAATTACCGTATTTATTCTTTAAACCCGGATAGATGGAATTGAAAGCATTGCTATCCTGAGATACAACTATATATTCTCCCGGATACATTACTTTTCCTTCAGGAAAAATGAATCCATTATCAGCATTATAATCCTGTATTGCCCAATTAGTAAGATCGACAGATTGACTGCCTGCATTAAATATTTCAATCCAATCTCCCGTTTTATTTTCTTCTGAAGAGTTATATTTTATCTCGTTTATAACTATCAATTTCTCAGGCT